>CAJXPD010000357.1 GCA_913057785.1 uncultured Lewinella sp.
CGGATTAATTAATTCGACGGCAAAGCATCCCAAAAATGCTGACTTTTGCCTTAGCAATCCAAAAACAACCGCTTATGACGATTGGTCAATCACCATTCACCAGAAGAGACTTTTTGCAATTATCTTTAGCCCTAGGAGCTGGTTCCTTGCTGCCTAGTACGGCTACCGGCCATAGTATGTATCCAATGCAGGCAATCCATAAAAGATCAATTCCAGGTACGGATGAAACGCTTCCTATTATTGGAATGGGAACCTGGCAGACCTTCGACATCGGGGAAGGAGAGGCTGATCGCAGCAACATGCGAAGCATCCTGAAAACCTTCTATGAAATGGGAGGGCGCGTCCTAGACTCCTCGCCGATGTACGGCCGCTCCGAAGACGTGCTAGGAGACCTCGCCGCCGACCTCAAACTCCTAGGCAAGTTTTTCATGGCTACCAAAGTGTGGACGCAAGGGAGGAGCCGCGGCATTGAACAGATGAATTCCTCCATATCAAAGATGCGTACGAAACCCATGGATCTCATGCAGGTGCATAATCTCGTAGATGTGCGTACTCATTTGGATACCTTACGAAAATGGAAGGATGAAGGTAAGATTCGCTACATAGGTTTAACTCACTACATCGTAAGCGCACATGACGACCTGGAGCGCCTGATTAAGTCGGAAAGGGATTTAGATTTTATTCAAGTCAATTTCTCGATTGATACGCGCAACGCCGCCAAGCGCCTCCTGCCCACCGCCCAAGATCATGGCGTTGGTGTCCTCATCAATCGACCCTACGAAGGCGGTAGTTTATTCCGGCGGGTAAAGGGAAAATCGCTTCCGGCTTGGGCCAAGGAGTGGGACATTCATTCTTGGGGACAATATTTTCTCAAGTTCATTGTTTCCCATGAATCCATCACGGCCGCCATTCCTGCCACCACCAAGCTGCATCACCTAAAAGATAATATGGGAGCTGCCTACGGTTTACTTCCCGATGCTAAAACTAGAGCAAAAATGGTCGCCTACCTAGAGCAATTGTAGGGTATTAGTATTATCAGGCTAACCTAACGTGCTTGGCTTTGGTCGGTATTTTCTACTAACCAAACAGCTAAGCCGTTCCCCGCTTCCGAAAAGCCGAAGGCGTAAGCCCCATCTGCTTCTTGAAATGTTGATTGAACACAGAAACAGAATTGAAGCCGGCTTCTAAGGCAACACCGGAAATACTGTAATGATCATAGCGGGAATCCCTCAATAACTGGGCGGCATGATCTACGCGATGCTGATTGAGTAGAGTAGAAAAATTAGTTTGTAGGTGTTGGTTCAGTATCCAGGAAATTAAATGAGCGGGGATCTCTATATCTTTTGAGAATTCCTTCAAACTATAACCTCCCTTAAGAAACGGACGTTCGTCCTGTATATAGGAAAGGATCTTTTGCTGATGTACCTCCACCGGAACGCTGGCAGCCTTCAAGTTTTGGTATTTCTTTTTTTCAACGCCATCGGATTTATGCGTGATCTCTTCATAACTTCTCCAGGCGGAAACACTGAGCGGAAACAAAGCGACGGCATAGATCACGGGAGCTTGCGAGTAGGGGAGGAGGCCGAGGAAATAATTGGCCACATAGGCCACGAAGAAGCAGCTCATCACTAGCGTTAGGCTATAGAACCAACGTTTTTGCCCCGTATTCAACTTTTGCTCACGCAGGCCATAGCTCCAAAACAGATACAAGGCGTATACCCAATAGCCAAGGCTGATGGTCAATAGACTATAGTATCCACCTCGATACCAAAAATCCTCCAGGCTCAGTTGGTTAGCACCTGCTAATACCAGAGCTGGAAGGAGGAAGTGAATGAGCCATTGCCACCGAAATGTTCTTTTCCCAAGCGTAGTATGTAAATACAACATCCATAAAGGCCCCGAAGCCAAATGAGCTGCAAATCCAATATTGATCCAAAGCAAGGGCATAGTATCCCCCGTTTCTATGTACCAGGCAGATTTGAATAGACGCAGGCCTACCAACAGCATTAGAATAGCAAATAAGCGGTGAGCGAGCAGGTCCCCCTTTTTCAAAAAGATGAACGAACTGCCCAAAATAAGGCATTGGATACCTCCTGTCAGCGAAATGGCAAGCGTCCAGAATTCAGCGGTGAATAACATAACAGTGGGTTGATTTACTTCAGTAAGATACAGTATTTTCTGAGGCGCAGCCGGAGCTTGGATAAGGAAGATGAGCAGATATGGTTCCTTACCGAGGATGAGAATATCAGAATTCCTTCCAGCTATATTGTTTTTAAGACTTATTTTAATACTCGTTAAAACCTAAATAATGCTCGGGTAGTGTCGTTTTAGTAATAGCTATGATTCTAAATCATGAAAACTAAAACACCTATGACTAAAGCCCAGAACCTACCTTTAGTAATTCTATTAATTTTCCCTATTGCCCTTGTCGCTCAACATTTTGGGGTAAAGGCAGGCGGCAACCATTCTTTTATGGATGAAAGCCAATTTCGTCTCTTTGAGGTAGAGCAATTCACCACCAAAGGCGGATGGCATATCGGCATATATGGCGATGTGTCTCTTGGTCGAAATTTGGGCTTTCAAATAGAAGCCTTATACAATCGTAAGGGAGTTGGAATGGACCTCCAAGATGGAATGACTTTCAACGCTAACTATGAGTACTTCGATATCCCGATCTTATTGTATTATGAATGGAAAGGGATTCAATTCCAAGCCGGAGCCGCGGCAGGCCTAATTATGAACCATTACTTTTATAAACGAGACCTTGGGACTAGATTTGACTTAGATGTGGGAGAGTGGAAAAGCGCCTATGATGTGACAGCCCTCGGGGGAATAGAGTATCAATTTGGTCGAGCCCAAATAGGAATTCGATATGAGGTAGCTTTATCTCATACGTCTAAGAATATCACGATAAATCAAGGAACCGGTGTGCAGATTGGATTCGGGCAGGGAGGATATCATCGCAATTTGATGATTAGTTTTGGCTATGCCCTTCTAAGGGGAGCCTAGAGACTACCAATCAGGAACTATTGTCTATTGTAATCTATAAGCTACGAAAACTAAAACCTAATGAGAAATCACCTGACTAAGGGGACTACCTTAATCGTGCTCTTCCTTTTTGCGCTGTCCACAAATGCCCAAAGACTGGGCTTGGAAGGAGGCTTAAATACCTCCAACATGGCTGTAGATGCCGCCCTGGACGAAGTATTTGATTTTACCATCAAAACCAATTTTCAAATCGGCCTTTGGGGGGAATTGCCGATCGCAGAAAATTGGGGGATTAGGCCTAGCCTGCTCTTTATTAGAAGGGGAGCCCAAGACCAATCAACCAGCAATCTAGGACCGGTAGTGAATATCAATTACGATTATTTGGATGTTCCACTACTGGTTTATTTGGAAGAAGGTAGGGTACAATTCCGGTTAGGTGGATCAGTCGGGATTCCGCTGGAGCATTTTCTTTATGATACTGAAAATGATAGACGTCTGGAAGGCATTCTGCAAGAGGATATCTGGGATACAGGCGTGAATTTCAGTTTAATGGGAGGAGTAGCCGTGCAGTTTCAAAAGTTTCATGTCTCGTTACAATATCAGCATGGGATAACTGCAACGATAAAGGATATCGTCTTCACCGATATGAATGGAGAGCCACTAGAAGAAGGGAATTTTGGAGAGCACCGGAACCTACTAGTAAGTGTAGGTTACACTTTATGGGAGAAATAGGATATAAATCGGTTGGGCTGAGGTGTGTTGAGGAGATTGGATTGGATGGCTTGCTATTGTTTGTCGGAAAAACAACTCGAATACTTTTGCCAAATATCTCATCGTGCTTTCAGAAAAGCAGCCCAGGCCAGGCAGTCAGAATATTATATCTCATTTGACATAAACATGTTCTGACGGGCCTGGCTTGAGGTATGGCAGCAGAAGCATAAAATGCATTACTTATCAGTGAAACTGGTAGGTAATGGCGCTTACCGGGCTGCGAAAGCATAATAACATTGAACAAAAGTGCCAACAATGGTAAAAACAACAACCTAGGATCAAATTCTTTAATTGGGTTTTATTCGATCATTATTTCCATAAGGAAAAGGCCGAGTGACGGTAGTTTCTTTAATATAACTACGTGGTGGTGGTCAGTACTTGATCTGTGGTTTTAGAATCAAAATTGAAAAGGGGACACGATGTTTTTAAATCCTTATCATTTTTCTTCATTTCGCCAAATTCTCCGTTGTTCTCGTACACGTAAAGATCTTTGACGTTTCAGCTTCTAGTAATATTCCTGTGCCCTACAACTAATGGAATGGCCTAACAGGAGACAAATTTATGGTCCAGCTCGAGGAATAAATAATCATTTTTTTGCTATATTGTTATCGTCAATAAGAAGACGTATTAGACTTCCTTTCGCGTATTCCGAATGTTTTCGTGAGCTGATTTACTATTTCCAAATTTTTGTTCGGCAAGGAGCTTAAATATTAATTAAAGTTCGTTGCAGTGAAAAGCAGTAAAACAGCCACTGTTATGCCCATTTCCCAAGGTGATCTTCTATTTAAGCTAATTAAATCGCTCTCTAAGGCAGAAAAACGCAATTTCAAGCTCTATGTAAAGCGGATTCAGTCCGAAGGGGAGGTCATGTTCTTTCAGCTATTCGAAGTATTAGAGAAGCAAAAGGTCTACGAAGAAGACAAAGCTAAGATGAAGCTCAATGATCTTAGCAAGACGCAGTTCTCCAACTTGAAACGTCATCTCTACCAGCATCTATTGACAAGTTTGCGCTTGATGCATCTCAACAAGCAATTAGATATCCAGATTCGAGAGCTGATTGATTACGCGTATATCCTCTATGGTAAAGGTCTATATATACAATCCTTGAAAATTCTTAGCCGGGCCAAAGCCCTGGCCACTAATAATCACCATAACTTGCTGTTGCAGGAAATCATCGAATTCGAGAAGCGCATCGAATCTCATCATATTACGCGTACCACTACCGAGCGAATGAACAAGTTGATTCATCAAGCTGAGTCGCAGGCGAAGGTGAATACCAGCATCATATTTTTATCCAACCTTAAGTTGGAGTTGCAGCGGGTATTTATCAACAAAGGACATGCGAAGGTTGAAATGGATCGAGTAAAGATCTTGGAGGATTACGGGCCAAGAATCAGAGACTACAAGATTGAGAAGCTTTCCTTTTTTGAGCGCGTGTACTATTTCCAATCGCTCTACTGGTTGCATTACATCTTGGGGCACTTCGAGCGCTGCCATTACTATGCTGGAGAATGGGTAGGTTTATATCGTGAAGCCCCGAACATGATGGAAGAGGATGTCGATATTTATATGAGGGGCTTACACCAGCTTTTGACCACTTGCCTTTACACTAATAATGCTAGTACTTTTAAGCAAACACAGGCTGAACTGGAAGCATTCTATACGCAATATGAGGGGCAGTTCAATACCAATTCGCAGATTCTGGCTTTCTTGTATCGTTATCAAGCTAAATTCAATCGTGCGCTTATGGAAGGAGACTATGAGAGCGGAATCCAGCTAATCCCGGAGGTGCAAGCTCAGCTTGATTTGTACGGTAATCAACTTGATCTGCACAAGATCCATATTCTTTACTATAAGATGGCAGCCTTATATCTCTGCAATGGTGAGGCTGGGGCTGCACTGGACTATTTGAATTTGATTATCAATTTGAAAGCAGGACACTTACGGGAGGATATCCAAGCCTACTCGCGATTACTTTTCCTGATGGCCCATTATGATTTGCGGAATGAAGATATCATGGAATATTTAACCTCCTCTACTGGCCGTTTTTTAAACAAGATTCAAGACAAAAGCCGATTGCAGGAGGTATCCTTGCGTTTCTTCAAGCAAGCCATTTATAAGGGAGATCAAGAACGACTCAAGTTGTTAGCTGAGCTTCGTGATAAGTTGGAAGAGATAAGTGTGGATCCATTTGAACGTAGAGGATTTGTGTATTTAGATCTATTTAGGTGGATTGATAGCAAACTACAGCAGCAACCCATTAAATCCTTAGCATTATCTCACTGATTCTTGAGGAGGTAGGAGGACTGGAGAAATACTTTGTAATAGTACAGTAACCCGATCAGGCAAGCCAATTGTAAACTTCCTAATCCCCAAAGCCAGCCCTTGACGGGCTGAATGAAAGCCACGGAAAAACGGTAGAGTAAATAAGCTACCATAAAGAGTTTAAAAAGGGCTCCTTCTTCAAAGTTGAATCTAGTCCTGAGCGCTCTAAGTGCCCACCACAATAACAGCAAAAATAGAATCTCATAGAGGGCAGTGGGATGTCGTGGTATACCATCTCCTAAATCTAGGGCCCAGGGCAGGCTGCTGGCAATGCCGTAAGTCGGCTCAGCCACTCCCATGCTAAAACAACCTACCCTTCCGATCATCATACCTAAGATCAAGGGAAATACGAAGAGGTCTCCTGATGAGCGGGTCTCACCTACGATCTTCTTTGCTATTTCCACTCCCGCCAAACCACCTAGTAAAGCACCAATAATGGTCTTACTTTGGAAATAGTATAGCCAGTTTCCTTTCGGATTGAAAAACAAACTGGGATCTTCCAGTGCACCTAATAGCCGACTTCCGATTAATGCTCCAGCGGCTGCTCCCAAAAAAGCGGTGAGCCTGCTGCTGCTCGGCAGATGATCCCCCGTAGACCGTCGAAGCCAGAGGAAATAGCGAAAGCCGATAAAAAAGGCTAGAAGCTCGAAGAGGAAGTGGGCTGAAAGGGTAAAGGAGCCCCATCTTAATATTAGAGGAAATTCCAATCTGTTTTAGTACAAATGTACGTGAATTGGGGAGAATTTGCTATTTTGTGGCCTACCTCCGCGATACCCAAAACCTTTCTTTACCAGCATGGTCCTCTGCTATTGATTCCATCTTTGAGAAAACAGTTTTCTGACTTAGACTTATCCAAGGATCACTAAGCAATAGTCACAGCACAATTCAACCGCGTTTTAACCATTCATTTCCTATGTATGACCTTCAGGTCATCTTGTTTGCTACGTATAATCGTTGTTTGTCAATATAATGGATATGAAGATTTTCTACTTTTTTCTCCTTTGTTCCCTTCCCATTGCTTTGGTTGGCCAGGATCGACCTGCCTATTGTGATGCTTTACCCGCCACCTATGAAAAGGCGGTTGCTTTAAAGCGTAAAGGGGGAGGCCCCAGTAAATTACCAACCTTCTCAACGCAATCTGTTAGCGAATACAAGGTGCAGGTAGCCATACTTCGCTACTCTGAGCCGGCTGATCATCCCTTTCATAAAAGCCTGGTGGCTCGCTATCGCCCTTGTGAATCTGTTTGGGTAGTGGAATCCCGCGAAAGCTTTAAGGATCGCTCCCGAGCCGAACGTCTGAAGAAGGAATTGATTGGCTTAGGGTATCGAGGAGCATACATTACGGAGTTAGTAGGATTTGAATAGAAATTAGGCCTTGGATAGTACCGGTCTCTTGCTCAATATGGATTGCGGTAGATTGAATTGGGTAGCCAGGTAGACTCGTTTTAGCAACATTTGCCATGGCTTTAAGCATTCTATTTCCTGCTTAATGCTTAATTTTCGCGACAGTGTTTTATTCTTCACACCAGTCAATCCAATTTGCATGAAAAAAATTCTGTTTCTCATTGTAGCCGTAGTTTGCTCATTGTCTAACTATGCACAGAAGAAAAATCCTAGCTTTGAAGAAGTACTTTCCTTGCGACAGGCTGGCACTCCGATTCTATCACCAGACGGCACGGATCTGATCTATGGTATATCTGCTACAGATTGGAAGGAAAATCGCTACGACAGTGAATTATGGCTTTCCAAGGATGGCGCGCCGCCTTTCCAATTGACCCGAACACCCAAAGGCAGTAGCTTTGGTGGCAGCTGGTCTCCCGACGGTCAATGGATTACCTTTTTGGCCAATCGAGATAAGAAAACACAATTATACGCCATACGCTTGGATGGGGGAGAGGCCTTTCCCATTACTCAAGTGGAGGGTAATATAGGAAGCTATGAATGGTCTCCCGATGGAAAACAGATTGCTTTTACCATGACGCCGAAAGATGGCAAGGAGGACAAAAAACGCAAGGATAAGTTTGGTGCTTTTGCAGTAGATGATGAGGAATTTAAAACGGCGGGCTTATACCTGATGGACTTTGATCCGAATAGGTCCACTCCTGCAGACCTCCCTTGCTATGATGCTAAAGACAGTACTGCCCAAGCTTGGGACTGTATCAAGTGGCCCAAGCCGGATTCTCTACTAGTATCTAAAGAATTTACGATCAGAGGCTTTAATTGGTCTCCCGATGGAAAGTATATTGCCATTTCTCACACACCAGATCCTTTGATCAACTCCTTTTTTGATGCGGACATTGCGCTAGTGGAGGTAGCCACCAAGGAGTTCAAATCTTTGATCAGTAACCCAAGTGCTGACTTCTTCGAGAAGTGGTCTCCCGATGGAAAAGCTTTTCTCTATGGCTCAGCCCTGGATAACCGGACTTCTAATTACTACGAGAACAATAAGATCTTTATCTATAACTTATCCGATGGGTCTTCCCGGCAGGTAGGGGATGATTTTGATGAGGATATTTACGGTTTGGAATGGAAGAAAACGGGAATATTTGCAAGAGCCAACTGGCGTACTACCACTAAATTGCTTCGGATTGATCCAAAGAGTGGGAAAACCTCGGTGATTGAAGGTGTTCCGGAGCAGCTAGGAGGGTTTACATTATCCGCAGATGGTAGCAAGATGGCCTTCTCCGCTTCTGATGGGAAGGGGTTGAGGGAAGTGTTTACGGCCAAGGTCGCAGATATGAAACCGGAGAAATTAACTAGTTATACTCAGCAATTGGAGGATTGGAAAGTGGCGCAAAGCGAGGTGATCTCTTGGAAGAGTAAGGACGGGGCTGAAATCCAAGGCGTATTGCATAAACCGATGGATTATGATCCGAGTAAAAAGTATCCGCTCCTAGTGATGATTCACGGCGGGCCCACTGGAATGGATCGCCCGGCACCAGTACTTTCCTATGTGTATCCAATGGTGCAGTGGGTGAATAAAGGGGCCTTGGTTTTACGTGTAAATTATCGGGGATCGGCTGGTTATGGTGCAGACTTCAGGGCGTTGAATGTGCGAAACCTTGGAGTTGGAGATGCTTGGGATGTTCTATCAGGGGTAGATCATCTTGAGGAAAAAGGAATGATTGATACGGATAAAATGGGCTGTATGGGTTGGAGCCAAGGTGGTTATATTTCGGCCTTCTTAACGACTCATACGGATCGGTTCAAGGCGATATCTGTAGGAGCAGGAATATCCAACTGGATGACGTACTATGTGAACACAGATATTCACCCTTTTACTCGCCAGTACCTAAAGGCTACGCCATGGGATGATGAAGCTATCTATAAGAAAACTTCTCCCATGACCAAGATCAATAATGCTAAGACACCCACCTTGATTCAACATGGGGAGTTCGACCGCAGGGTCCCGATTGCCAATGCTTATGAATTGGCCCAAGGACTAAGAGATGTAGGCGTTGAAGCTAAGCTGATTGTATACAAAGGATTTGGCCATGGTATCACTAAGCCTAAGGAACGTTTGGCGGCCGTGATGCACAACTGGGAATGGTTTAATAAATACGTTTTCGGAGAAGAATAGCCCGAAAACAGGAAATCGGAATGAAGCTCTTCATTCCGATTTCCAATTTATTATTTCTGTTAAACTTTAAACTTTTACGGTTACTCTTAACGCTCGAAGACCTTGTACTCCTTGTAATTTACTGAGTTTTAAGTCCTCAATATTGTCTTCGATGTATCCTTCGTGGACCAAGTACTCTAGGTACTCTAAGTATTCAGTCCTGTCCTTATCCTGTAGATATACAATGGCAATCTTGCCTGCTACCGTCAAGCGATCCTTCGTCCCTTCTATCGTCGCTTTGTCAATGCGCTTTTTCAAGATCTCATAGCGTACGTTATAGGCTCCATCCACATCAAATTGTTTTTCATCCATGCGGAAGCGGATCGATAGGGGAGAGGTATAGGCAAATATCAGTTGAGCCGTTTCCAATGGAACGGGAAGAGTTGGACCGAGCTTATCTACTAGCCGAGTAATTTCCGACATATGCACCAATTGCCAAAGTCTGAAATTTTTCAGATGCATTTCAGAAAAGGAATCTTGACGTAGCAAAGACTGCCCTAAATACAGATCATATTCTACACCATCTGTCTTGTACTTCTCAAAGTAATGCGGAAGCACTTTTTGCATGGATTTTTCCTCCTGTAACAGATGTTGAGAAATGGCATTGTTCAGTTGGGAGACACTGGTTTCATAGTCCTTCCGTTGAATATAGACCATGCCATGATCCGTGTCAATTTCCTTGAAGTAGGCATTCGTAATAGGCAGCAATTGCTCAAACGTTTTGCCTAATTGCTCAATCAAAGGATGGATCTCATCATGCAACATTTCAATGATTCTCGACTCATCGCCAGAATTGAATTCTTTCTGGAGTTGATTGATGTCTTTTTCGACCTTCATCAACATCTGATTGGCCAAGGGGAAGCTCACCAATTGAGTGCTTCGCTCTATGACCCGCTTGACTAAACCCAAATTGTGTAGCAGGTCAGCTTGTATGGCCTTATTCCTTTTATTGGAAGAGCTGACAATGTCTGCTTGCCCATATAGTGGATACACATCTTTGAACATGATGGGTTCTACCGTAGCTGTTGGATCCTTCTCTTGCGCCTGAATAAGGTTGTA
>CAJXPD010000358.1 GCA_913057785.1 uncultured Lewinella sp.
AGTTAGTTGTTTCTTTTTTTAGGCATCTAAGATCTGACCAAGGCCTCAGGAAGAGCGAAGCCTTACGCCAAGCAAAGTTGGAGTATATCAAGAATCATAGTGGTATTGATGCCAATCCACTCTACTGGGCGGGTTTCATCGGTATTGGAGATATGAGCCCGATCTATGACAATCCTTAATGGGCTATAAGAATTTGCTGGTTCGACCTAAACATATTTCGATCTGCGGGAGGAGAAATAGTAGCTTCCGGCCGCCAATAAGAAAAGAACCAGTTGCTAGAAAAAATGAACTTCTAGTTCTAGTTCGAAAAAGGGCTCACAGAAATATTGAACCTTAATCTGGGGAAAGTGCTAGGATAAACCCCACCCTTTTGATTGGGAATTACGATAGACCGCACATGAATGAACCATCATGTGCATGGGCAAGCCTATGCCTATCCCCCTAATAGTATTAGATAACCTACAATCAAAACAAGAGATATGAAGAATGCTATTGCAGTTTTAGTTTTTGCCGTTATCCTAGTCGGAGAAATGATGGCACAGAATGTCCTGCAACTTGAGGGCCGAAGAATGACTCCCTTTGATATTGCCTGGGATAATAATGGAAATAAGATCATGGTTGGGCAAGTCGCACTTCGTTATGATCATGATCTCGACCCGGGTCCCGGAACCTACAGCCTTTCCGGTACGGATGGCCAGGCTGGCTTGATTGCCTCATACAGTGAACGGAATGAGTTAAATTATGTCATCTCCATTAGCGATGAAGATATCCGGCCAACCGTTGATGTCTTTAATGTCGAAGTGGATGATGACAATAATATTTATGTCGTTGGTACTTTCATTGGCAAGGCGGATCTGGATCCCGGACCTGCTGTGGTGGAGTTACAGGCGAGTACGGTCAACGAACCCCGTTCCTTCCTGGCTTCTTATGATGACCAAGGACAGCTGCGTTTTGCTTTTGCTTTACCCTACCTTGGAAATCTGCCTTTTCAAGGTGGCCTGAACTTCTACGGGGTAAATCGTATCCTGGAAGTGGATGCATCAGGCAACAGTTACTTGCTCATTCGTCCAGTGTTACCCATTGGCTTCGATCTTGACCCAGGCGCTGGTGAATACATCGCTAGTTCCAATCTGGAGGTGATCTCCTACGATCAAATGGGGCAGTTCCGGTTTGGGTATCCTGTGCCACCCAATACGGTAAAGCTCGGCTGCGGCAGAAACGGAACACACTTTATTATTGGAACTATTTCAGAATCATCTTCCGGCCAGAATTTCGATTTTGCGCCTGGTGAGGCTGTAGTTACTATCAATGATATTGAAAACTCTTCCTTCTTTTTTGCTTCCTATTCTTCGTTGGGTGCACTGAACTTTGTCAAGGTGACGCATGGCCCCAATGCTGCGCCAGCTCACATCGGAAGTGATGCCGACGGTAACATCTATATCACGGGTAAAATGTCGGGTGTTGTCGACTTTGATCCTGGGGCTGCGGTTTCAGAGTTGGTAGTTAGTGAGTTTGAGTTTGATCAGGTGGGCGATTTTTTCCTAGCGAAATATAATATAAATGGAGACTTCCTAACAGCATATGCACTGCAGGATTTAGTGGGACAGGTGAGCTCGGAACATATTACCGAGATGGAGGTGGATCAACAGGGTAATGTGTATCTGATTGGCTTGCTGGCTGGGGGGAGTGTTGACTTCGATCCTTCTAGTGGCGAAAAGGTGCTTTCCGGTGGATTTAATAGTGTGGGGTCTCCAAACACTAGCTTTTATATGGCTACTTATGACAGTAATTGGAACTTACTCAATGCTTACAAATTGCCTCATGCTGAGGATACCTACATCGCCTTCGCGCGCCAGCAAGGCTGCAATGTTTATGCCTTGTCAGGACGCTTAAATAGCAGCAGCCCATTTGATTTTTTGCCGGATGCACGGGAATTATTGATTGATCGAGATGGTCCCTTCATCTTTACGAATGCTGCTCTAGAGATAGCAGGACAGAGTAATTGCTTGTTGACAAATGTGGAAGAGACTGGAGCTACTACCAATCATATAAGGGTCTACCCGAATCCCAGCACTGGACCAATTCAGGTACAGATAGGCGATAATCCGGGATATGAAAAGTTGGAGATTTTTAATGCCTTGGGCCGTCGGGTTTACACGGAGCGAATGACGGGAGACCAGCTGGATGTAGACCTACAGTCGCTTCCTAACGGATTTTATTTTTTACAGCTGTCTTCCTTGGATGGTCGTCATCGGCAGTCGCGGAAATTGCAGTTACATAAGCACTAGACCTAGGTGCCAACTACTCAAAGTTATCGCTTCTAAATTTATCGACTCACGTTCTCTAAAATTGACCGATTATGAACAACCATAAGCGTCTCCTTTTATTGGCTTTATGCTGCTTGGCCATGCTACAAACTGGCCTGACCCAGCCCGGAAATTGCGACAATGCTGGCTTTGAGATAGGAACTACAGATGGCTACCGAACTTATATCGGTAAGTTGGATGGAAGAGGTGATCTGATTATTGATACGCCTGGACCTGATCCCGAGCGACATAGAATCATGAATATTTCTGATGGCTATGACCCTATTGCTGAGCGGTATTGTGAAATTAATAAATTCTTGTCTGTAGTACCACAAGGGGCGGGACAGTACGCTATGCGATTGGGAACTTCTGGTACTGGTGCCCAAGCAGAGCGAGTCGTGCTCAAGTTCACTGTAACTCCTGAAAGAGCCTTCTTTCTATTGAGTTACGCTGTATTGCTACAGGATCCAGGCCATGAGCCCTTTGAGCAACCTCGGTTTGAGTTGAGGATTCAAGATGAAAATGGCAATACCTTCGATTGTGGGGAGTACCAGGTAAGGGCGCAGGAAAATATAGCGGGCTTTGAGAACTGTGGTATTTGGCGGGTGCGGCCGTGGACGACTGCCGGTTTTGAACTACAGTCCTACATGGGGCAAGAGGTACAGATCGAAATATTGACCACGGACTGTTCAAAAGGTGGGCATGCAGGCTATGCGTATTTTGATGCTAGTTGCCGCCCGCTGGAGCTGAACTTGCAGGGATACTGCCCTGGTACGACCTCCGCCAAGCTCATTGCTACGGAGGGCTTTGATCGCTATCAATGGAGCACAGGCGCTACGGATAATTTGATCACGATCGACAATCCTGTGCCAGGTACGCCTTATGCTGTCACAGTCACCAGCGCAACGGGCTGTACCCTAGTACTTCGTGATACTTTACCCACGATTACGGAGCTTAATCCACCGAGTTTTACCACGGTCCCAGATACCACCCTTTGTCCGGGTAATAGCCTTTGGATTCGCCCAGCTGGAGCATACCTGGGAGATATTTTTAGCCCTAGTTTGGGATTTGCTGCCGATTCTTTCCTACTGGTTCCTACAGAAACTACTACTTACCTGTTTTCTACTCAGGATGAGTACGGATGCCATTCTGATACCCTGCGCCATACAGTGCGTGTAGATAGTCAATCGGTCTTGATCAGCATAGATCAGGTAGAGGTTGACTCCACCAGCTGTGCTGATTTGTCAGATGGGCGGATTAGTCTGCAAAGCAATGCACACCAGATTTTATGGGATAACGGTAGTACTAGTGAGACGATAAGTCAACTTGCTGCTGGCAGTTATCCCGTTAGGCTGTACGATCGGAATGGATGCTTTATCGACCGTTCCTATCAGGTTAAGGCGCCGAGTCCCGTGAGTTTTGGGGCTGTGGATATCGATCCGGTTTCCTGCTTTGGGGATAGTGATGGCAGTATCATAGCTGTTCCTACTGGAGGGGTCGGGCCTTATTTCCTTCCCGGTAGTAACTCTCCGGTCGATTTGGTGGAACGAAGAGGGCTGGTTAGCGGTAGCTATGTCTTAAGGATAGTGGATCGCAATGGATGTTCATATAACCAAAGCTATACGGTTGATCAACCTACTCAGCTCCTAGTAGACCTGCTGGCGGACAGTGTTCGTTGCTATGGTGAAAGCAATGGCCGTATTCAGGCGCTGCCGAGTGGTGGTATATTGCCCTATACCTATAATTGGGAAGAGCTGTCCGATCTTAGTGTAGACCAACTGTCCAATTTATCGGTGGGTAGCTATAAGGTGGAGGTTCAAGATGCCAACGGATGTTTGGCTAGTCAAATGGTAGAAGTTGGACAGCCAGCAGCATTGGAAGTTTTAGAAGTTCAAGTGGATAGTGCCTCTTGTCATGATAGTAGCGATGGCCAAGCTTGGTCTTTTGTTGGTGGTGGGAACGGCGGTTACCAATATGATTGGAGTGCTCCTGGAAGTCCAAATGGTCCATCGGTAGACGGACTAGCTCAAGGTGAGTATTCTGTTACTGTACAGGATAGGAAAGGTTGTAACACCGCCGAATCATTTGAAATACTTGCACCAGCGCCACTGCTGCTAGAAGCTATGGTCGACAGTGTGAGTTGCTACGATGGGATGGATGGAAGAATCTGGTTGGGGGTCGAGGGGGGCAATGGCGGGTATCAATATCATTGGGTAGACAGCTCTGTAAGTACTCCTAATCGCTCGCAACTGTCAGCGGGCTTCTACGAGGTAGGGGTATTGGATCAGAAAAATTGTCAAAGCTCTTTATCTATTTTAGTAGAGCAACCTGATTCTATTTCAATTGCGGAGATTGCCCGTAGTTTTCCTGACTGCGAGAAAGAACAGCCTGGATCGGTAACTATCGCAGCAATGGGTGGTAATGGCGGGTACCAATACCTTTGGGAAACGGGGCTAACGGGGCCTACGATTACGAGTTTCCAGGCTGCTAGTTTTCAGGTACAGGTAACCGACCGAAAAGCCTGTGTGTATAGGTCTACTGCCCATGTGCCGGGCTTGGAAGTTGGGGTATTGGCGGAAGCTAATTTTCTTGATTCAACTTTTGCGATATGTGCAGGTGAGAATTTGAGTCTGTCCATCGATGCTAACCATTATATCGCAGAAAGTTTCTGGAGTTCCACCGAAAACCTGCCTTGTGATACTTGCTTTTTCTTTGACTTCGAACCTATCTCTTCTGCTGCCTATGAAGTCATCGCGATAGATGTAAAAGGCTGTAGGGATACTGCCTCTGTTTTTATTCCTGTCGAACAATACGATGCTAAGTTATTGGTAGAGGGAGATTTTATCGGAGCGCAACAGTTGGTTTGTTTTGGGGACGAAGTGAAGCTCAGTATTGTGGCAGATCCGCCAGCGGCAAGTATCCACTGGGAGAGTGCTCAGAAAATATCCTGCGATGACTGTCCAAGCATTAAGTCGAGGCCTAGCGATTTTAGCAGGTATCAAGTCAACGTTTTGCATGAAAATGGATGTGTTTCTGAGCTCAGTACAGATGTGAATGTGCGAAGAGATTATTGCCAAGCTTTCATACCCAATGCTTTTTCTCCTAATGGGGATGGCGTTAACGACCGTTTCACCGTGCCTGGGAGTCGCTCGGGGGAATGGATCCGAAGTCTACAAGTATATGACCGCTGGGGCATGCTGGTCTACCAGGGTGAGGACATTCGAGTTGGGACAGCAGAAGGTTGGGATGGCCTGATACACTCTCGCCCCGCGCCAGTAGCTACTTATGTCTATATGATCATCATTGAGCACTTTGATGGTTCACAGAGCCTCTACAAAGGAGAGGTGAGTTTAATTCGATAGCCTCTGACAGTTTGGTACAGCCAAGATGATGATCTGTAATTTTGCCATCGACTTATCTTGGATAATATTGTAGATGAGCGGGGAAGGTATGCTCCAGAAGTATGGGCCTACTGTCAGAAGAAATGACCGTAAGGCTCATCTTCACTTCGCTGTTTTATTGCAATAATTAGTATTTTGGATGTACTTAAATTCCGAAGTACTCGCTCGGGATGTCGGCTTTGCCTCCAACTGCTTATATCTATTGAGGTTTTGAGTAGGCGGAACAAAGTGACGTCCCGATCTTGGAGGTAAGACTAAAGCACATCGGGAAGAGCATGTCCCTGAAGATTAGGCCCCGATGAAGCACTTCTCAAGCTTGACGTTGATCAAGCCACGAATTACTCGATCGACATGGATAGCCTAACTCGAATGTATTCCCCGGTTGGAGGTATACAGACGCATACGGATTTTACAGCATCTTTGAGCTGGTTAAACTTATAGACTAGCAATCAAATCTTTAAGGTTTAGGTAGGTCATCGATAGTATCGGTGTGGCATCTCGATCCCAGGTGTTGGGGTTACGCCGAATCATATTGGCGCATCGGTCAAGCGAGGTACTTATTGTTTGGCATGTTCTGACGAAAAACTTATCCTTGGTCTTGCCAATGAGCTGGGGCAAAGTTTTGTAATAGTTGCCTTTTTCTTTTAGGAATCCTCGAAACTCCATGGCTAGGGCTACGGATTGACCATTTTGAATGCGTTCGAAATGGAGTTTCAGGAATTCTAGGTCGCTTTCTAGTACTTGACCTTGGAAGTTGATAAAGTCCCGGAATTCTTCTTCTAGTATCAAAATTTGCTGTTGTACACTAGCAGAATCCACTGCATCTGGACATAATCCCAGGTACTGCTGGTAAGTGGTAATGGCCGATGGGTATTGGTCATTGGCTTCGTAGGCAAGGGCTAGGTTGTAAACTCCATGGCAATCGGTGGGATGGACCCCAACAAATTGTTCGCAGCTAGCTAGTGCCCGTTGAAAATCCTCAGTTTTAAATTTGTCTACGGCAGCTTGGAAGGTAGCATTGGACTCAGCCGAGAGATTCGATAAGTAAGGTTCTTTCTTTGGTAGGTAGGTGCGATTGAACTTGCGGAATGCCCTGGTCAATTGTGTCTGGTTTTGGGCGTTTAGGTATTTGCCACCAGATTGTTGGGAGAGATATTGCAGGTCTCGTTCTGCTGGTGATCCAGGAGCGATGTTGAAGCCGATGGTATAGTATTTAATGGCTATGCCTTGAGCGCTGGTTCCTCCGCATTGCCCGGCTGTTACGCTAGAGGAGGTGGTCTTGAGCGGTGCATTATGGTATACGCCATTGGGGCGAATTGAGCCACAGGTACCTTGTCCGTCGCTCAGGAGAATTAACTTACCTTCTTGCTTGCCGTTTTGCGTGAGGCGAGCGGCAAGCTTACATTCTGCTGCACTGATGGCATTGGCGAGGGGAGTACTTCCTCCTGTATATAGATTCGCTACACTGGCTTCTGCGGCTTGTAGGTCAGTGCTGAAAGGAAAAATCTCAGTGGTTGGGTCATTCTGACAGGCTCCTTCGAACCCATAAATGGCTACTTCATTGGCTATGCCTTGTTGCTGCCGCCTCATACTGGCTAGGGTGGTGCGACTGGCATTTTTCGCTTGTTCGATTTTTGGTATTGTGCCTGCACCATTCTGCCGCATGCTTCCTGATAGATCAAAAAGAAATAGGGTAGAGAATCGATCCCCACAGGATTGATCTAATTCTTTGCGCACTGCTGCTTTTAGGTTGTAATTCACCAAGCCCCAGACTGCTGCTACGGATGTACTATTGGAATTCAAATAGGCATAGAGCGCATTCTTATTGATCCCAATCCCGACGGTGTAGACCTTCACCTCGGTACCTACTTTTACAATGTACCTGACTACTTTGCCTTTATGTAGTTCATGATCCATCTTTGTATAGTTGGTTATCGAATAGGGGGAGGTGCCCAACTTGGTCACTATTGGACCGAAGACAGGAAGCTTGATCATCCCACAATCCTCAACGGGGGCTGAACCTGCAAACGGAGCTGTATTGCGCGCCGCACTTTTCATTGTTTTGAAAACCAGTTCTTCACTACAGCAGGGATCTTTACTTGTATCACAGATCGTTTCCAGATAGGTATACATATGATAATTCGGTGCATTGCGGTCATAGGTCTGTACAATATCGGCGTGAGCTGGGCAGATATCACCCGTGGAGTTGATGATCCTAAGGACCTCTATATATGTATGGGGCCTGTCTAGCTTTGCTCTTTCTGGAAGGTGGATTTTATGTGAAAGACTGGCGGCTACTTCCTGGACAAAACTGACGCAATCCTGCACTGTCAACTGATAGGTGGCATTGGCCCATCGGTTCCGAATTTGGAGTGCTCTTTCATATTCTTGCTGATTTACTTCAACCCTGAATCCGTAGTCAGGTTGTGTGATGAAGTCGTCTCGAATCTGGCCGGGTACTTCTCCAATAAAGAAACCTTTAGCGAGATCTACCCTCGAAGCGGGATAAAATCCCCACACGCCATCTACTATGGTTTGTCGGCGGGTATTGTCCTCCCGTACATACCCGACGAAGGCATGACCTACCTTGCCAGCAGTGGTAGCATAGAAGTTGATAAATCTGCGCTCCTGAGCATGTACTGTTGGACTAGATATCGTGCATAGGAAAGCAATTAGTAGTAATGAAAAGGTATATCTTAACATGGCCTATTTACATTTACAGGGGAAGGAAAATGGAGAGTGGAGTGTGATGAGGCCAGCACCCGGTGAAATTAGTTTTCTGCCAAGTGCTGGACCTTTACTTGTTTATTTGATTAAGCTTGATACGGCGGTTTGGTATTGTTCCTTGTTCAAGGTCAGGGAACTCCAGTCGGTCTTGGCGTAGACGGTGCCGACTAGTTTTCCGACTGCTCTTGCCCGCTTCTTGGCTTTTGGATGACTGGTATAGATCGTATCCAACAACTGTTTGGCTAGGACTTCCGCTCCTGCTGCTCCTAGTTTTTGAAGGGGATTCTGGCCGTGGGTTTGCATGCGCAATCGATCCGATTCCAAGGAGGCTATTAGCTGCCCGCTTAGTTTGCTTTGGAATGAGGAAGTCGCCGTCAGATCCTCCATTTTGTTCCAAAACTTAGCTGCTTCCCTGATGTCATAACCTGCCTGAAAGGCATAGAAAAGGCCTACTCTGTCGGCCTGGGCTTCCATTTTGGTTTGCGGCTTCATCATGTTTGAAATAGCTGCGGGGGTTAGACTATTCGAGAAATCTACTAGGGTTGAGGCGATTTCAGGAGACAGATCAGGAGCCATCTCGTAGAATTGCGACTTCATAGATTTATTGAAGAAAGTCTGAAAGAGGCCATCTGTTTTACCCAAGGCGAGAAGGTTTTCGTATCGCTCTCGTCCGTGTTCATGAGTGACATGTGCAATTTCGTGACCTAATATAGCGGCCAGTTGTGCTTCATTTTCCAGGATATCCAGTAGCCCCGTATGGACGAAAATCATCCCATTGGGAAAAGCAAAGGCATTTGGAACTGGATCATCGATTACGTAAAAGCGGTAGCTGACTTTGCCTCCTTCAAACTGCCCCTGTTGTACATGTTCTGGTAGCAGACTGTATCCGACTTTATTGACGTAACCCTGTAGCTCGATATTGTTGGTTAATGGATAGCTGTATTTGCCTACTTGGATTTCTCCATTGTGCAGGCCTGTGGGTGGGACATAAACTCCAACGGGGACTTGACTAATCCTTGAGGTGTTATTGGTTAGATTATTGTTGGCGTCTGCTATGAGTTGTTGTTCTGGTTTGGAAAAGGTGTTGCGACAGAGTGTTACCTTTTGGGCTTCGATCACGCCTTCTTCATCTTGAATTCCACGTACATCAACATAGAATTGACCTGCTGGTAGAAGCGGATGATCGAACTTTGGGACCATGAACCCCGCACAATCGCATTTCTTTTTCTTTAGCATTCCCTTTTCTCCTGCAATACTGGTGCCAGGGGCAAGCTTGATAGGATAACCATCTACCATAGCGATATTTCCTTCGATCACGCCTTCAAATAAGCCGCTGATCTTAATCTTTCCATCTGCTGATATATCTGTATCGATGGAAGTGGCTACAAAGTTTTCGCCTTCGAATTCATAAGAAAGCTTGGAGATCGTCGTACCTTCTTCGATTTGTTCTGGGGCTAATTTTTTGTTTTTTAAACCACGGAACTTGGTCTTTCCTGTAATCTTCACCTTTTGTAAGGTACCATGCACACTGATGGTAATCGATTCAAAGGGTGCCTCAAATGTTTCCACGTCTACTGCTGTGAAAAAGGCTTTTTGAGCTGATAGAGGGCTTTGTGCCAGTAACATCAAGATGAATAGAAGACCGAGTATCCCAGATGAAGAAGGGGACTGGAAGAAGCGGTGTATCGGTAGAGCGATATAATTTCTTATAAGCGGTGAAATATGATATTGCACTTTCATTTTTACCTGTTTTGAACGTTTACCAATTGATTTGATTGAGCGGCTTTTCCCGGAATACAAGCTTCCGAGTAGCCATAACAAGACAGATAGTATGCTAGATCATTTTAGTAAGGTGCATAAGATTCCAGGCTCTACCATTCGCCGTAGCGACTTAGAGCATTTGGTGGAACGCCTTGAGACTTTACTTTTCCTTTAGCGTTGCCTCAGCGGTCTGCTGCACTGCTTATCGAATTATTCAGGGATATGAGCGATTCAGCTGAAAGGCTTTATATACTAATGTCTTTTCTCTGCTAATAAGTAATCAAATAGGGGAGAACGTTAACAATGGAGCTGATTTTTTTCAGGAGGTCCCTTATTAATTGGAGCATTGGCCATAAGGCTCCGGTCAGTTTAGACTAAGGCGAGGTGCTTAGGTGAAAGGTACCATGGGTGGGGATAATAGCATGAACTGATTTAAACTTATTGGCTGTCGACGAGGCCAAAGCATTGGATTTACTGACGAAGCTCTTTTTGAGCCTGTCTGCTGGCGCTA
>CAJXPD010000359.1 GCA_913057785.1 uncultured Lewinella sp.
CCAAATGCGTCAGATATTTGCGGCAAAACCCAGTTCTCGGCTGTATTTTTTTGCAAAATCTTCCTTTTTTGCGCTCATTCATCACAACTTGGGGCAATTAGTTTCCAGACTTCACTCGACGTTGTTCGTCTTCCAGTCCAGTTTTGCGACGACGCGCGCCTTTCACCTGAGAGTTACCAAACATGTACGAGAAGTTTACGCGTACACGGCGGCTATCCCAGCGGCCTGATACATCCATGAATAAGGGACCAAATTCACTAACACCTCCCCACTGGTTGGTTCTGAAGATATCGCTGATGGATACTTTCAAATTACCGCGACCACCTAACACCTTCTTCTGTACACCAGCATCGATGCTCCACATTTCTTGCATTTCGAAGGTACCGCCCCAAAGACCAGGAGCATTGTACCAACCTGACAACTCAAAAGAAAGATTCATTGGTAAACGGAAGGTGTGTTGACTGTATACATTGAAAGAGGCTGCATCCAAGTCTACTGCATTACCACGGAGATTCTCTGCTTTATTCTGGCTGTAAGTACCCGTTAAGCTAGTGTAGGAACTCCACCATTTTGCCAATGGCACTGGTGCCGAGAAATTCAGGCTGTAGACATACTGGTCATCCAGGTTCAACCAAGTGATATAACTAGCATTGTCTCCGGAAGCTTCCGTTTGGCGAGTAATCAGGTCTTGCGTGTGGCTAAAGCTAAAAGTAGTATTAAAGCGATAGTTGAAAGAGTGGGACAACTGGAAGTTGTTGGCATACTCCGGCTGCAAGAATGGATTACCTTGTTGGAAGGTTAATTCATCCAATTTGTCTTCGAATGGATTCAAATCCTGGTAAGAAGGACGATTGATTCTTCGGCTATAGGACAACTGGAAAGTATTCTTCTGATTCATCGCAAAGGTGATGCCAGCAGAAGGGAATAAATTCACATAATCTCTTTCTACAAAGTCATTATCCGTAGGCTTGGCACTCGTTAGATCGCCAGTAGAATGTGTGTGTTCTAGTCGTAAGCCCGCTTGAATACCCCACTTCTTGATCTGCTTGGAGAAGTTCACATATCCTGCATTTACGTTTTCTCGGTACTCAAACTGATTACTACGGTCCAAATCCAATTGATTTTCACCGTTGATCACGTTGAAGAAATCAAACGTATTATCCGTTTCAACCAAGGATAATTTCGTACCGATTTCCATCTTACCTCCGAATAAAGGACGTTCGTGATCTAATTTGAAGGTATAGATATCGATATCAGTAGGGCTGTTGTTGGCGAAGATGCGTTCAGTTAAGATTTCACTTTCGGAGGCATCTTTGTAGAAGTTAGGCTGGAAGGCTTCTCTTTCGTTTCGGAACATCCCGTAGTCTACGTCCATATTCCAAACATTGCCTTTACCATTGTCGATCTGATAGTTCACATTGAAGTTGACATTATCTCGGGTTCCATCCTGGAAGCTCTCTGCTACCAACACACTATCGATCGCATTCTGTCCTTGCATACTAATGAAGGTGCGGCTATTCCCGCTATTTCCATTATCATTCAAGTTACCATTGATCAAGAAGCCAATCGTTTCCTTTTTGTTGAGGAAAAAGTCAGTTCCGAAACGGAAGTTTTGACCAGACCATTCAGAATCATTTCTACCTCTTTGATCAAACACCAGTCCAGATTGCTCTCGGTAGATATCCATGAAGTTGATATTCTCTCCATCATAGTACCCAAAAGAGCCAAACGCATTTAGCTTCTTATTTCGATAGTTTCCATTAATAGAACCATTGAACTGGCCCACTTGCCCCATGGAACCACCAAGGTTGAGATTGGCATTCGTTCCTAGGCGCTTATCCTTCTTCATTTTGATGTTGATAATACCAGCCGTACTTTCCGCATCATAACGGGAGGAAGGATTAGTAATAATTTCAATAGCTTCTATTTCAGTACTTTGCACCGTCTTCAGGAAAGCGGCAAGATCATCAGCCGCTAATGGCGAAGGTTTTCCATCGATATAGATTTGCACACCGGTACGACCCAGCATGGAGATATTGTCATTATTGTCAATCACCACACCAGGAGATTTGCGCAGTAAATCCATGGCATTATTTCCAGTGGCATTAATACTACCTTCCACATTCAACACCATTTTATCTGGCTTAATCTCTAGCAATGGCTTTTGAGCTTTCACCACCACCTCACTCAAATCAGTAGCGCCTGGCTTAAGATCGATGTTTCCTAAGTTCACTTTTTGGCCAGTGGCCAAATCGATCACCTCAGATTGGTAGGGGGGTAGGCCTACATAAGAAACATCCAACCAATACGCACCAGCAGGTACTTCCAGAATGGCGAAACCACCATCTTCTTTTGAGTATTCAACCTTAAATAATGAGGAATCTTTGGCGAGTTTTAGAACGACATTTGCGAAAGCAACAGGATTTCCGTCGGGGTCTTGAATTTTACCAGTGATTAGTCCGTTATCACTTTGCGCTTCTACAGAAAGGCTACATAAGAGCGTAAGGCATCCCAATAGAAGGCTTAACTTCTTGAATAACATAGTCGGAGTGATTTAGAGTTTTGAATAACAGTCAGTGCAAATGTAGGAATCCCGGATAAATGGCCTATTTCTTTTCGACGAACGTCTCATTGTTCCGATGAATGGCCAATTTTGTCAGTTTTTAGCTAAACTTTAACGCCAGCTGCAGAACATTTTAGTTTAATCAGGTGTCCTTCTGTTTTCTTGACCTGCTCAATTGAAGTATTTCCTCATAATCACTTCGACCTATCTTACCACTCAACTCACACTTAATTCTGTCTTCGAATCCTTCAGACCAAGGTGTTTTCTACTCGCTTTAGCCTCACTTTTGCCCAGCTTTTCTATCTTCTCCAACCACTTTTGCCTTTGCTGATCAGAGCTATTTTTCAAGCTCCCCATGGTAAAGAACTTCACCTTAAAACCACAAAATCCAAGGATAACCCGCTTAATAGCCTTGTGTCCTGCACTCCCGTACGCTAAGCGATAGTACCATATGGGGGCATCCATAGTGGTGATCACCCTCGCAGTTTTCCCTTTCATCAATTTATCCCATAAAGGGCTATTTTCTCGGTATTGAAAGGTAAAACCAGGAAGAAAAAGACGATCAATGAATCCCTTTAATAAGGCCGGCATGCCGCCCCACCAAGTTGGATATATCCAAACAGTGTGATCCGCTTCCTTCAACAATTCAAAGGCATGCAGAAGATCAGGCTCTAATTCGGTGCGCTTGCGATACCCGTATCGCAGTATCGGGTCAAACTTCAGGTCGGCCAGGTACAATACATCCACCTTAGTATTGGCTTGAGCACTTGCCCCATTGGTATAAGCCTCCGTCAGGGCTGCATTAAAGCTCTCCTTATCCGGATGTCCATTAATAATTAGAATCTTATTCATGTCTTGATTTTGAATTTCTCAATCGGGGAATTTCTTAAAATTACGCGTTAGTCCACATGGACTAACCATGCAAACATACAGCAAAAAACACTTTAGCGCAAGTGGACTAAAAATATTTTCTTGACATTTAGTACGAATCGTATTATTTTTATGGTACGAATCGTACTAAAATGACCCGAACAACTAATCTAGACTACGCCATCCTAGGCTTATTGGAACAAGGAGCTAAGACGGGCTATGCCATCCGGCAAGTATTCGAACAAACTGCCTTGGGCAACTATAGTAGTAGTCCCGGCAGTATTTATCCTGCGCTGAAGAAGCTGGAGAAAGCCGGATTCATCGAAAAATGTCTTCCGTCGGAGGGAAAGAAACGTCGATTTGAGCTGACAGCTCAGGGAAAAGATCAGTTGGTTGATTGGCTGAAGGCGCCTTTCCCTGAAGAGGATATTAGCAAACATCTAGGTGAGGTACTACTAAAGTTTGCCTTCATGGAAAACTTACTCGCACTGGATAAACGACTACAGTTTTTAGCGAATCTGGCAGAACGGATCGAGCAAAGTTTAGACTGGTTGGGCACGATCCATCGTGATTATTCTCATACCATGAGCCTTCATAGTAAGCTCGCCCTAGAAAATGGGATAGAAGGACAAAAGGCTCATCTCCGTTGGGCCAAGCACGCCTATAAGACGCTGGAGGAAAGTCAAGATTAAAGGTTGAAGCGCACATCATTGCGCACTACTAAACAATCCATCCCCCTGCCCCTACATTAAACATTTTTCATTCAACATTTTTCATTCAACATTATCCATTATGAAATCCCCACTGCACTTCCTTTGGCAGATCCCAGGCCTTACCCTTAGTCTCTTTATCTGTTTTGTAATAGCAGGAGTGCTTAGCGGGCTCACAGAAGCTCCAAGTATTGCTGGTAGTGCCGGGGAATCAAGCCAGACAGAAGCCATGGCCGGAGCTGCCCAGACGGCAGTCATGCTACTTTTATCTTGCTTCATCACATCGGTCATCCTAGGAATTTGGTTACGCTTTTCTCAATGGCGAGGCTGGAAGTTGATACTTACCGTCTTTTCCGTCTACTTTATAGCCAACACGGTACTGACTCAGGTGGAAAGCTTATTTTTCAACTCGGCTCTACAGTTGTCCTCTTCTATGCTTTGGAAAATCGTTCTTTCCGGTTTCATTATCTCACTCCTTTTTGCTCCCATCAGCGTTGGGATCATGGGGAGATTGCGATCTTCTGATCGAGCCGATTTGTCGATGGGAGCCCACATGAATTTGTTGAAGCCTTTATGTTGGATAGCTGCAAGCTATGTTTTGATTTATTTCTTATTTGGTTATTTCATCGCTTGGCAATCTGAAGCGGTTCGAGAGTATTACAGTGGAAGTACAGCAATCCTCCCCTTCCATTTACATATGTGGGATGTCTTAATCAGCAATCCAGGCTTAATCCTCTTTCAATTTATCCGCGGGTTAGTTTGGGGCGGGCTAGCGGTGTTGATAGGTCGCAGCATGTTGGCCAGTTGGGGAACAAAAGCGATTATGACTGGCCTGATCTTCGGCGTGATGCTAGCGGGTGGCTTGCTCATTCCTAATCCTTTTATGCCAGAGTCCGTCCGTTGGGCGCATTTATGGGAAACCAGCAGTTCAAACTTTGTCCTCGGCATCGTATGTATCTATATACTAGAAGGACCAGCTTGGTCAAAAAAGCCTATCTTAGCGCAAACGGACTAATTTATGGGCACAGCCGAAAAGATTGTCAAAAAAGCGTGTGAACTCTTCAATGAGAAGGGCATGGCAGAGGTCTCTATCCGCGACATTGCCGCCGCTCTGGGCATCAGTCATGGCAACTTGAGGTACCATTATCCCGGCAAGGGCCCTTTAATCGAAGCCATTTTCCAGGATTGCCTAGTAGCCTCCGATACCGTAATGGAAAAGCTCGACCGGCCCGACATCGACATCACCACCATTCTCACCTCCACCGCCCAACAAGCAGCCAAATTCTGGAAGTATCGCTTTTTGCTCCAAGATCTCTTGGCCATTAGCACCCAATATCCTAAAATCGGCGAAGCCCTGCGAGGCATGTACCGACACCGGGAAGTACAGCTAAAAAACATTTTCAAATACCTCCAGGCGCAAGGTCTAATGCAAGCCGAAAGCTTTCCTGGCTTCTACCAAATGGTCATCGAAAACTGCCTCATGGCTACTGATTTTGGCATCTCTTTCGTAGAACTGAACTATCCCAATGCCCCGCTGGAAGAAAAAATACATCGCTATCACTTCAGCTGGTTCGTCCCCATCATCGCCTGCCTGACGGACAAGGGCAAGGCTATGGTTTTTCCCTTGTTACAGGGCTAGGTATATTGCGTACCTACGGGACGATCTGGAGCATTCCGCAGAAGCAGCAAAAAAAAGCCCCGTAGGGGCAAAATATACCTAGCCAAGATTACAGCCTGGATTTCCCGTGCTGTCAAGTACGATATATATTCCCAAGCCCCAATTGTGCTATTGGACAGGCAGGGACAGACATCGGAAGTTATCCCTGACTGTACCTAGAGCAACTTCCGATGTCCCCCTATGGCTATTTTCTCGGACATGGCCGATGAAAATCATATGCCGTACCTCACGGCACGGATCTCATGGCCGATTCATGGCTAAGCATATTTCGTCCCTACGGGACTATCTTAACTATTGCTAGAGAAACCTAAGGTAGGAGCAAGACCAGAAATGCCCCGTAGGGGCAAAATATAACTAGCCAAGATTACAGCCTGGTTTTCCCGTGCTGTCAAGTACGATATATATTCCCAAGCCCCAATTGTGCTAATGGACGGAAAAGGCAGGGACAGACATCGGAAGTTAACGCTGGCTGAACGTAGGTAAACTTCCGATGTCTGGCTAGGCTAATTCTGATACTGTTCATAGAGCGACTCCCCCCCAATCGGATAAAACTCAAATTCTGGCAATTCAAACTCCGATGGCAAAGTTTGTCGAAACGCCTGAAAATCATCCACTGCAAAATCCAAGTTCATAAACTCATAAATCTGATTCATCAGATCCCGATCGGAGAAGATCAGGGCACGCTTGGCATTGTGCGAGCCTCGCTTGATGGTGATCAGGTGACCATTGTCCAGGAAAGGCATTAATTCCGTGGCGTTAGTATAAGGGGTGCTAAGGTCCATATCACCGTGAATGATGATCATAGGAATATCGTGCCGAATGGGTTCCAAAAAGGATTCGTCCACCTTAGGCGCTGGACAGACATCCCGGGTAGCGGTGTAATGATCGGCGACATCTCCCAGCCACCTAGCTGATTCTCGCGATTTCAATAACGCATCTCGTTCGCGTGTTATGCCAAGGCTGTTGTTGAACAAAGGGTCTATCATCGAAGAAGAAGAACGGTATTTCCTGCCCCGGGAGCAGCTAGCGAGTAGTCGAAAATCTCCTTGGTACATGTCCATCAAGTATCTGGGCCAAGATTCCAGTTCATCCTTGTAGCTTCGGGCCATGGGATTGAGGTAATTGTACCGTAAATCATCCGCTCCCACGACAAGAGCATAAGCTTCATCATCTTCCACTAGATTTACGGTCTGGGGATTCTCCTCCAAGCGCGTGATCAGGGTTTTGAACACCTCCGGGATCCCTCCAGGCGGCAAGTCCTTGGCTATCTCCGGATCCGCTAGCGCATACTCATTAACTTGCTCCAAGACATTCCACAAACCATCGGGATCATCATAATTGTTATTGAGTGGCTCAACCCCTGAGAAGAAGGCACGATCCACATACTCCGGATATTTCCGAATATAAGCCAGGGCCCACTGCGTTGCAAAGCTATTGCCGATCAAGGCAATCTTATCGTATTGGTAATGTTGTCGAATAGCCTCAATATCCCCCGCAAAATGCAGCACATCGTAGCCCCTCAGGTCAATTCCTTTAGCGGTGTAGGCTTCGATATATTCTGCATAAGCCTTTCTCCGATTCTCATTCATGAGCCCTAGGTCCAGCGGTTTATCATCAGCACCTCCATTCGGCCAACGATACCGAAAGTCAGCGATCGGCAAGCCCGGCGCCCCCGAGTTCCCCCGCTGATTGATCAAGATCACATCTCTCTTCTGGTTCACGAATTCTACTTCGTAGCGCCAGGCCTCCGCTCGTCTTCCATCAAAAAACACATCATAGGAATAAGGCTCTCCGGGCCCAGCTCCCAAGAAGGCGACAGGTGGTAAGTTGGATTTCTCCTTGGCAGGGAAATGGAAAAAATGTAAGGCGATGGTACGACTATCAGGGTCAAATCGATTCTCCGGTACAAATAGTAAATTGGCCGTCCCCTCGAAGGACCAATCGTCATCTTCCACTAGAAATGGTTGAGAAATGAATCCAGGTGTCTTGGCAGCATCCTCCAAAGCTATCTGGCAAGACCAGCTGAAAAATAGCAGTATGAATGGCAGTAATTTTTTCATGCCCCAAAGCTAGGGGGGCTAGGAGGGAAAGTATTGTAGAATTGGGACAGGACTGAAACTGCTAAGAGGACTAGCAGTCTGAAAAAAACCCATTTGTCTCTTATCCTAAGGGAAGAACAGTGATTTTCCCTTAGCTCTTTTCGACAACTAAATAGACAGAGCCACACATTAAAATTCAGGCCATCAATTATATAATTCATTTACCAGTAAGACAAAGAGAAAGGAGAATGCACCTTCATTTTTGCAGTTTCCCAAAAGCATTGCTGCAGGATTTCTTTTCTTTTCTGAGCTGATGTTGATAGGCAATACTGAGGCAATATAACCTTATAGAGCTTCAGTTGTCCTTTCCAAAGCTTATCTTACGCAGATATTAAACCTCTATGTCATTATTACCATCGACTCCCTCTTCCACCCTCCCACTCCTCTAGAGCCCCTAGCCGACATCAAGGGCGTGCAGGTGCTCATCAAACGAGATGATCTCCTTCATCCTCCTGATGACCTATGCTTCTGTGGCAACAAGTGGCGAAAACTCAAGTACAATCTCATCCAAGCGAAAGCAGCAGGTTATAAGCAATTACTGACTTTTGGCGGTGCGTATTCGAATCATATTGCAGCGGTAGCGAGCGCTGGGCAATTGTTCGGATTCTCTACAATAGGGATTATTCGGGGGGAGGAACATTTGCCCCTCAACCCTACCCTACGGCACGCCAAGGGACAGGGCATGCATATCCATTACATGAGTCGGAGTGAATTTCGTAAAAAGCAAGAGCCTGAGGTCTTGAAGCGGCTCGAGGAGGAGTTTGGTATTGCGTATGTATTACCGGAAGGGGGGACTAATGCCAGTGCTTTGCAAGGGGTGGAGGAACTGGTAGCGGAATTGCGGGCTCAGACTGTAATTGATGCTCGTACCTCCGTAGTCGTCAGTTGTGGGACCGGCGGGACGATGGCGGGGATCATCCTAGGTATGGCGGGCCAGGGGCAAGTATTAGGGTTTCCAGCTTTGAAAGGGGATTTTATGGAGGGTGAGGTCAGGCAATTGCTAGCCAGCGAAGGGGTTAGCTGGGAGAATTGGTCGATCCATAGGGATTATCATTTTGGTGGGTATGCGAAGCACAAGCCGGAATTGGTCACATTCATGGCGGATTTTGCGCAGCAATATGGGATCAAATTGGATCCGATTTACACGAGTAAGTTGTTTTTTGGGGTACTGGATTTGATTGAACAAGGTGCGCTTGAGGTGGGAGATAAAGTGATCGTGGTGCATACGGGAGGATTGCAGGGGATAAAGGGGTGGGAAGAGCGTTTTGGCCCCTTCATTTGACTTTGTCGAATCTTCGATTTCTTTTGTGTGATCAAAAGAAACGAAGCAAAGAAAAATCACCGGCTGTAGATCTTCAAAAGCCGAACTGAGATGCAAACTATAGACATCAGAAGTCTTGAAGACTTCTGATGTCTATAGAGTCTAAGGCGCTAAAGCTTGACAAAGCGGCTGGAGGCACGCCAGCCCTTACCTACGGCGACCAACTGGTAGACACCGTTAACCATCTTAGCCGGTAGGTTGAACTGGCCACGTTCTATTTCTATGGCGCTCAAGCGATAGATCACCTCTCCCAGATAATTGGTGACGATCATCTCGTCGGCGGAGGCACTTTCAGCAGGTAGCTGGAAAGTGAGCTGCCCTAAGGTGGGGTTGGGAAATAGCTTAAGGCGAGACTGAGTCGTGGCAAGATCATTGGTAGGCACGAGGCTGTTGACGGCTTGAATGGCGGCCAGGGCGTCAAGCTTGCCGTATCCCCAGGTATTGTTAGGTACGGAGCCAGTGTTGTTATCTTGACGAGCGGTTTGTTGGAGGATATTTTTAATCTCGGCTGGTGTGAGATCGGGTTTTAGTTCCAACATCAAAGCAATTACGCCCATCGACAGGGGAGCAGCAGCACTCACGGCATTCTGAATTCCATATTTACCTTCTCCGCCTTGTACCAAGCTTGAGGGGAAACTGCTGTACCAAGTGTCTGGACTGTAGGCACCAAATAGCACTTCTCCGGGAGCTGCGAAATCCGTTACTAGACGGCCATCATGGGATGGGCCAACGCTGCTGCCGATCCATATCTCTCCGTTTTCCCCTTGCCCCGTGATATCCCGAAAGGTACCGGATAGATCAAACCAGTCATTTTTCACTACATAATCGGCAGGTGAGATAATGTTAAAGGCCGAAGTATAATCTGCAACGCTATGTCCAGTGACTTGGTTGGTCAAGAACCGATTGGGGCTAGCATAGGTGGCGGGATTGAGCGTAGCAGCATAGGAAGCACTTCCCTCAGCGGCCGTAGCGGTTAGAATTACCTTATAGACGCCGGTAGCTCCAGAGAAGTCAATCAGAAGTTCGCGACGATTGCTGGTAGCTCCAAAGAATTCCGTATTTGCTCCACGATGGAAGTAACGGATATCCGTGAAGTCCCGATCATCAAATCCATCCGGTCCGGATGGGGCGGCAAATGGTCCCACCCTTTGGCCGTTGGGACGTTCTATCTCTACACTAAAACGATCGGACTCACTATACCAGAGGTCCAAACGCAATGCCCCTGCTGCTCCCTTGTTGATTTGGATTTCATTGGCATTACCTAAGGCTACGGAAGCAGAAGCGAAGTTATCAGCTCCACCATCATCCCCTACTCCACATACCAAGGT
>CAJXPD010000360.1 GCA_913057785.1 uncultured Lewinella sp.
GCCCCAAAACGAAGCAAAAACGCTAGAAAATGCCCCCCCTCCGTCGAACAGTGCATTTTCAGGCCACCACCACCCATTTTAACGTGTTCCTGGATAGATAGTAAATTTGGTGCATTTGCCCTATTTTTAGGATTGACAGTCTTACAGTTCATGTTTGAACTACTATCTTTTCAAGATCATATCAGCGGCCTTCTCTGCTATCATAATGGTCGGTGCATTTGTATTGCCACGAATGATTGTCGGCATTATCGAAGCATCAACCACTCTTAAGTTTTGAATACCATGTACGCTCAGTTGGTCGTCCACGACTGCCATTTCATCATTGCCCATTTTACACGTTCCCACAGGATGATATACTGTTTCTATGGTTTCCTTTAGCCATTTAGCTATGTCAAGGTCTTGTTTTAGCTTTTTTGGTGGATGAAGTGGTTTTCCTTTGAAAGCGGTAAAGGCTGATGCATCAAATATTTTATCAGCCATCCGGTAAGCTTTGATGGCTAAGTCTAAATCATTAGCATCGTCAAAATAATTCAAATTGATTTCGGGTTGCTGAAATGGATTATTTGATTTTAAACCCAAATGACCTGTGCTTCTTGGATTGAGCATTATCATAAAAATGGTAAAACCTTCTTCGTCAGGTCTATCTGCTATTGTTGCATCTATTTTAGTATTCCAGCCAGGTGCAAATAAAAATTGAACATCGGGTCGGTCTTTTTCATCGTCTAAAACGGCAAAACCACCAGAATTAACTGGTGTAGATGTCAAAGCTCCTTTTTTACTAAAGAAGTACTTGAATACATTTTTAATCAAATTAAACCTAGAACTTTCGGTAAGGAGGGTGATTTTCTCTTTTGAAGCATAAACCAGTGGAAAGAAATAATGGTCTTTCAAGTTTTGACCTACACCTTTCAAATCTTTAACTACTTTGATTTGATGCTTTTTTAAATAGTGCGCATCACCAATACCAGAGAGCATCAATAATTGCGGAGAATTTAATGCCCCCGCACTTATCAATACTTCTTTGTTGGCAGTGGCTGTTTTTGATTTCTTTTTATGTTGAAAAATAACACCTGTTGCCTTTGTGCCTTCAAAGGTGATTTTCGTGGTATGGGCATTCGTCAAAATCGTCAAGTTCGGACGATTTTTAGCTTCGTTTAGAAAAGTAGCAGCTGTACTTTGGCGTTTCCCACCATGAATTGTCGTATCATAAATACCTACACCGATTTGATTATCTCCATTAAAATCCTCATTGGTCGGTAAGCCAATTTCGTTTCCTGCCTTTTGAAAAACCTTTACCAATGGATTCTCATAAGTTTCATTTCCTCTACTAACTTTCAAAGGACCATTTTTACCATGATAATCATCTTTTCTATCGTTGTGTTGTTCCGATTTTTTAAAGTAGGGCAATATTTCATCATAAGACCAACCTTTGTTACCTAGGTCTGCCCATTCGTCATAGTCTTTTTTAGCACCTCTGACATAAAGCATCAGATTGATAGAACTACATCCACCAAGCACTTTTCCTCTTGGATAAAAAATGACTTGACCATTGGCATGCTCCAATGGTTCCTGCTTGTAATCCCAGTCTACCTTAGAATGATATAGTTGCGCAAAAGCCAATGGAATACTTATTTCCAATTTGCTGTCTTTGCTTCCTGCTTCTAATAGTAGCACTTTATTATTCGGGTCGACTGATAAGCGGTTGGCTAACACACAGCCTGCTGAACCAGCACCAACAATGATATAATCGTAATTCATACTATTAACGGTTGACGACTGACGAGAAACGGTCAAGCGTAACAGGCGTCTACCGTTTAGTTCGTCCAATAAGCATATTCATCTTCTTTCAGAAATCCTTCCTTCAAATGCTTATCCATTGGAACAGGTGTTTTTAAAGCCCCTTTCCAAATTGGGGTAGATTGTTCTGAAAGGAGTTCTTGCCTGAGTTGCGATAATTCGGCTAACTTTTCGGTTTCAGTAGCTACTAAATTTTTCTGCTCGGTAGGGTCAGTATTTAAATTGAAAAGCCATTCTTTATTTTGCTGCTCATCTACCTGTAATTTCCACCCATCCTTGATCACAAAGGAATAGGTACCGCTTTTACAAAATAAAGGTCGGTCAGGTTCGCCCTCTTGTTCACCCGAAAGAAATGGGAGAATGTTAGTACCATCAATTTTTCTATCTGCTGGCAAAGATGCACCTGCCAAAGAACCAACGGTAGAAAAAATATCTAAGCTAGACACTCGACCATCATAAATTTGTCCTGGAGCAATGCTTTTTGGATAACTGACGATGTAAGGAAGATGAACACCTCCTTCAAAAAAGGAGAGTTTCCAACCGCGATAAGGCTTATTCAAGTCAGGCAAACCAACATAGTGTGGCGCACCATTATCACTTGTAAAAATGATAATCGTGTTATCACTAATCCCATTTTCCGTGAGTGTTTGCCGAATTTTCCCAACGCCTCTATCTACTGCCAAGACCATTGCAGCTTGTACCCGTTCTACATGATCTTCGATAAAGTCGAGCCGGTCATAATCTGATTTTAGTGCTTGCAAGGGCGTATGTACTGCCCAATATGCCAAGTACAAAAAGAAGGGTTGGTTTTTATTTTTCTCAATGACCTTGACTGCTTCATTTGTCAAATAATCTGTCAAGAAGCCATCAGGATTGAAACGACCACTATCATTAAATCGAACATTATGCGTTAGATTGCCCCAAAGAAATTTATCTATTGGGTCAAAAGGCAACTTGGCATTCACCACATTTGGGTCATCCTCAGGTAAGAACAGACTTCCTGTTTCTATCCAAAGACTTTCATCAAAGCCGTGTTTATTGGGTTGAAAAGCGTCAGCAGCTCCTAAATGCCATTTCCCAACCATAGCAGAATGATAGCCTTGTGGTTTGAGCATTTCTGGAATAGTGATTTCCGAAGCGGGCAACCCCATTTCTTCAGCAGGTGGGAGTTGATTATCTATCTCAGCATTATAAACTGGTGGAACTTCGTCATCTTGAGACATTTTGGCTATAAGCTTTCCAAATCCCTTAGCCGTAGGCGTAAATTCATAACCTGCTCGGGTTGGAAATCTTCCTGTTAGCAAAGCAGCTCTCGATGGCGAGCACACCGCAGTAGCAGAATAACCATTGGTGCAGAGGACACCGTCAGCAGCTAATTGGTCAATATTCGGTGTTTTGACTTTGCCGTTGCCCATGCCGCCGCCATAGGTACTGACTTCGTTAAATCCTAAATCATCTACCAAAATCACTATGACATTTGGCTTATCTGATGTTCGAGTAGCAGGTCCATCTTGCCACTCTATCGGCTGATTTTTACTGGTTGGATTTTTAAAACTGGCGATGATGCCTGGCATTTTGTACCAATTATACTTGAACCAAATGCCCCCCGCCACGGCTAGTAGAACAATGATGCCTAAAGTGTAGAGTAGCCTTCTTTTAAATTTTGTCATGACAAGGAAATTGGAAGATGCTCATCACTTTTGAAGTGATGAGCAAATGATTGTAGAAAAAATACTTTCCTTCTTCGACAAATCTCGTGGACAATCATAAAATGAGATAAAAAAGCGATCGTAGAAAGCGTTGCATTTCATTTTTGATTGTCTTCAAACACGAGATTTGTCGAAGAACCAATACTTTTAAATATAACTATTCCTTATTTCCAGCGAAATCATAGGTTAAGGTAACCATAGATCTTCTTCCAATTCTTGGCATACCTGGAAATGCTCGATATTCATTATTAAAAATATTTTGACCTGAAAGATTAATGGTCAAACCGAAATCAAATTTATATCCTACGCCTAAATCCACTACGTTTTTCTCATCTGTTTTACCGGAAAACAATCCACTAAAGGAATCAAAAGAATCATCGTGCTGAAAGGATAGGTTCGCTCTCCAACCTAATTCAGGTCCGTAGTTTGCTCCCAATCGAAACTTATTTTTGGGTATGGATAAAGCATTAGTTCCCATTACACCTTCTGAATCCTTTATTTCTGTTTCAAAAATATTTGCAGAGATGTAAGAGTAGTTGCCAAAGAAAGATAAGTCGGCATTTACATAATATTCTAAACTAACATCCATACCTGTGTAACTATAGGCTTCAAAAGTTTTATAGCCTGCTGGAATATGCACGACCCCATTATCAGGCGTGTTTTCTGCTTGTACTGTTGCCAAAATAAAGTTGCTAGCTAAAGGTGAAATACCTTGTGCGAATCCATTTCCAGCTTGCGTATACCCAGCAGCATATGCTCCTGCAATTTGAGCGGCCGCTGCCTCTGGATTTGGGTTTCCAGCCTGAGTCAAAAGCCCCACTAAAAAAGGAGTAAGTTTTGCCGCTACTCCTGCTCCTAAGTCAGCTCCCATCGCATCAAGTCCTATCAGACCATAAGAAGGGGCTAATGCACTTACAGCAAGGTCACCATCAATCGTTCGGTTGTAAATATCCAATGAAACTTTCAATTTATCAGCGATCAAGCCTACATACCCAAACTCCCAAGTATCTTCTTTAATCAAAGAAGCTTTAGGGCCATTCGTAAAAGAATTAAGTGGTTGTTGCGTAAATAAATCAACACCTGCAAAAGTTCCTGTTGTTCCTGTTGCAAAATTCGCAGGGTCAGTTAGAAACGCATTAATAAGCGGAATCAATGGAGCCAATGCAGGGTTTGCCATGGTTAACTGGGTGCCAACTCCTGTCAAAATTTGTTGCCCAGCCTGCTGGGTTACCGCTCCTTGAACTAAACCCAAAGGCATCCCAGGCGTTCCAAATGGAAGATCTGGAAATGGCAAAGCGCCATTAAAGCTAAGCATTGGGTTTTCCTCAAATGTTACCTCATTCCTATTCCCAATCAGCCAAATATCATAAGCATTAGGGACTAAAGTGGCGAGCGGAAAATCAATGTTAAGGTTTAGTTGAGAAGGAGTGCGAATGGCTCGATTATAACTCGCTCGGAAAGTTTGGGTTGGAGAGGCTTTATAAACTAGCGCTGCTCGAGGAGTGAAGCCCGTTTCCTCCAAAGAATTAAATCGATCTCCTCTTGCTGCTAAAACCAAATCCAGTTTTTTGGCTAAAGCAAATTTCCCTTGAACATAAACTCCAGCTATACTATAATCATCATCATCTTCATTCCGTCCATATACGGTATTTCCTGTTTCATTGATAGACTGTCTATAGTCAAACCCTGCTGTCCAATTAGAATTTAATAGAGTAGGTAAATCAAAGTTATATTGAATCTGCCCTTCAAATTGTTTTCTATCATTTAATGCTCTATTTCCAGTCCGGTATAAGAAGGTAGGTTTGTCCGCTGTACTAGAATTACTCAATAAAAAAGCTTGCGCAAATAATCCACCTTTTTGCATTCTGACTTGTCCCCAAGTATCTGAAGCTTGAGCTAAGCCTTCTCCCTGGTCATTATAGAAAACACCCGATGCACTATTAAATCCTCCAGAAACATGAATTGAAAAATCATCCTGAGGCCTAAATTCTAAAGTGCCTGTTACGGCTGTACTTGTATAATAATTTTGCAAGGGATTTCCGTCACCATCCTCGTCTGTATCATTTACATCCCAAAGTAATTCTCCACGTTTAGTAGGATCAATTACTCCGCCAGTAATTACGGGTTGGTAAATCGAATCTTGAAGCGCTGCGATAGATGCTGCATCACCGGGGTCATTGGGATCTAGTTTGAATTCATTCCCCTTCGTATAATTCGCATTGATTTTAAATCCAAACTTATCAGAAACTTTTGTAGCATGTCGAATAGAACCTCCAAAAGTAGATAACTCTCCTCCCCTCAATTGGACAGTTGTACCAGGGTGGTCAATTGGAGATTTACTTAAAAAGTGAACAACGCCGGCAGTTACTCCGGGCCCATACAAGGCAGATCCTGGACCTCGTACTACCTCAATTCTTTGAATATCAATATTATTTAAGGGCGTATTTAAGGCATCAAATGTTCCCGTACCAGCACCTACCAATGGTCGATAATCTAACATCGGAAATGATGCAGAACCAAACAAACCACCATCACCCCGTAACTGAATATTAATCCTTCCAGCTGATTGCTGCTGGATATTTACTCCAGGAGCACTGATTAAATTTCTAACTGGATTATCATTTGGAGAAGCCTCTAATTTTCTAGTATTATAAACAGAAATAGAGGCAGGAGCTTCTTGTACTTTCTCTCTTCTCCGTGATGCGGAGACCACTACTTCCTGACCAATCGACGCACCTTCTACCAAGCTTACATTGACAGGAGCAGCAGCTGTCACTTCTATCTCCTGTGTAGCATATCCTGTATAAGAAAAGATTAAGGTTAATGGAAATGTTTGGGAGGTGGTAATATTATAATTTCCGTCTATATCAGCAGCATCTCCATCAGATGTTCCTTTGACAATCACATTAGCTCCCACCAAAGGATCACCTGAATTTGAATCTGTGATAGTCCCTCTTATGGTCGTTTGAGCTCGAATGTTCCCTATCGCAAGAGCTAAAAATGCTATTGCTAAGATGATTATTCGTTTCATAATTGATGAGTTTTGCTTGAAGTAAATTTTTGCACAAAATTGATTTGTTTGGAAAATTGCTTTTTCAAATCCTATATTGTTTTCAAATTTAGGCTTTAAAGCCTAAATTTTATAATTTATTTGGTTTTAATTTGTGATTTAGGTAAATAACTTAGGTTTAATTTCGAAAACCAGATGATGCAGTAGCAAAGATTTGGAGGTGGGAAATCACAAGAGTGAGGAGACAGCCCCTTCAGGTCGATTCACTACTTTTGCGAAAACAATTATCCTGGATGAGCTAGCAAGATTTTGTTACATCACAACCTTTCGCCTGTGAATGATTAAACCTGTCTACTCGGCGCAAGCTAGGTAGAGAAATTCATGAGAGTCTGTCCACTTAATGTAATCAGGTAGAAGCGCTGTGATTACCATTGTGCAGTCCCGATAGCTATCGGGATTCTGCAAATTGCGAAGCTGCGGAAATAATTGAAACAGATGAAAAAGACAAAAAAGAAAATCGTTCTTACTGCAATTGAACTATTCAATAAAAATGGATACAATAGTGTTCGCCTCGAGGATATAGCGATCAAGGCCGAAATGAGCAAAGGCAATCTTCACTACCATTTTCCTACAAAAAGGGAAATTTTAGAAGGGGTCTTGGGTTATCTACAAGAAGAACGAGTAAGGCTAATTCAAACTTCCCGAGACGATTTGGCGATGGATTTTAATATGGTAAATATCATCCAGCGCTATCTGCACTTTCAGTTTACTTACCGCTTCTTTTATCGAGACATTTTTGAAATTGCTAAAGTCATTCCTGATGCCAGGACCATTTACGAAGAACGAACCAATCGAAGTGACAACTTTACCAAGAACTTTTTGTACCACTCCGTTGGTCGTGGTATTTTAAAACCTGAACCACATGAAGGTCATTACGAGATTTTTTCCAAATTCGGTTCAGTAATTCTTCTTGCATGGGTGGAAAGAAGGGAATTACTTGGTGCTAAAAAATATCCAGTTCAAAATGTTATGGAGTCTATTTTGGAATTAATCTTTCCTCATTTGACGGAAAAGGGATTGGAGTGGTATGCGGAGATGAAGGGAGTCGTGAATGAATTGAAGGAAGAGGAATTGCTGGAAAAGTTATTCATCTAAAACTTCCTCAATAAAGGAAGATAAAACACCATTCAACACCTCTCCCTGCTCACAAGCAATCCAATGCCCACAATCCTCAATCATTTCCATCTCTCGAAAATCTTCTAAAAATTGAGGCATCCGTTGCATCGCTTTTCGATTCATTACATTGACAGGGTCATTTTTTCCAGCAATAAAAAAAGCAGCTTGGGTTACTTTCTGATGAGCTAAATGCTCGGTTCGTTCCCAGTATTCATCCAGGCAACGATACCAATTGATCGGCGGGCGAAGCCCATGCTTTTGATAGCGACTGACATAGTAATTGAAATCTTCTTCACTTAACCACTTGGGCAAAGCAGAGGGCATTTCCAAAGTATCCAAAAAACCGCTAATGTCTTCCGTCCATTCGGGAGCCAGATTATTGGCATGCTGGATGCCACCCACAGCATCATAAGCTGCATAAAATTTCAATAAAAATGTCCTCTTGTCTGCATCAAATTCTTTTTCGGCAACACCTACTTTTTGAAAGTAATCGATATAAAACAATCGGCCTGCAAATATTTTTTTCATATGGTCACTTGGTCGGACCAATGCTCTTCCTCCGTAAGGAACCGACAAGGCGATAATTGCTTTGACTTTTTTGGGATATAACAAACTAATTTGCCAGCTGAGTGATGCACCTAAATCATGACCTACCAAAATGGCTTGTTCATGTCCCAAAGCCTCAATTAAGCCAACAATGTCTTTTGCCATATAATCCTGACTGTATCTGCTGATTTCCTCTGGTGCATCTGTCTCCCCGTAACCTAGCATATCAGGTGCAACAGCATAATAGCCAGCATCCGCCATTGCCTTAAGTTGCTTACGCCACGAATACCAAGAGTCAGGGAAACCATGAAGGAACAAAACCAAAGGTGCTTTTTTGTTGCCTGCTTCCTTGATGAAGTACTGGACCCCGTTGGTTTGGATGAAACGATGTTGAAGCTTATGATTCAAAATTGAAAATTGATGTTTTAATCTATGGTTAAAACCCGTTTTACCAATCGCATTTCCTCCGATTCGTACGCTTCCAAAATTTTATCAAGCGTTCGACCGACTTTTGTACATATTCTTATTGCCTCCAATTTAGGATAAGTCGCTTTTTCTCCTTTATCAATTAATTCCGTCAATTCTTCGCGGGTCAGGGAAGACAATAACTTTGTAGGCTTAATGACACTAAAATCAGCCATTATATTAATATCTCCTGTATAATCTTGTTGTATAACAGAATTGGTGGCATTCGCCATTAACGCCAATGAGGGGATGTATTTAAAAAACGGCTTGGCAAGTGTATAATTGAATTGTGAGGATTCTTTGATGATGGTTTTGCTAAACCGGACTACCGGAGCTAAAAACTCGCTGCGCTGGAATGGAGAATTAGCAAAAGGTATAATAAATGGATTTGTTAAACTCACGATAAAGTGATTGACCCCAAATAACCTTGCCAGTCGTTTGGATGGCAAATCATTTGACATGGAACCATCTATCCATTTTCGGGAAGGTAAATAAGCTTGAACTTTGCCATCCTTGTTTTTAGCAAAAAGTGTTGCTGGCGGAAAAACCCCTGGTACAGCACAAGATGCCATTAATGCAGAACGTATCAATACATTTGGAGAAGCGATCGCATTGAGCAAACGGGATTTTTGCTGTATTCCGTGAGGAGAAACCGATATATTTATTTTTCGACCTGTTCGCTCATAAGCTTCCTGAAAAGTCAGGTTTGGAATAATATTATTGACACTTGCCTCCAAATCCTTAATACTTAAAGCACTTCTTTTTTCAGCAATATTTTTGAAAATACTAGCTTCCTTTTCGATTACATCCAATAAGGTTTCCTCCTCTAAAAAATCAATTAATTCCTCATCAGTATGCGTTCCTGCTAGTGCAGCAAATATAGAGCCCGCACTTGAGCCTGAAATCACATCGGGTATTAAATTTTGCTGTGCAAGTGCCTTTAAAACACCGCCATGAAAATTCCCTAATTGTCCACCTCCACTTAACATTAAGGCAGATCGCCCAAAACAATGGCTTGCCCTACGAAAGAAATCCAATTTTTCTTCAAAACTGATGTTGTCATTATTCTTATCTGCGATATGAAGAATGGCATCCACCACTTCATCCACGTAATCTACAATTAACTGTTTGGTGCCAAATAATGCTTTTTCATATAATCTCGGACTCCCCATGCCCCCCATATTTCCATGCACGCCTTCGTTTAAGGTGAATAACAAACCTTTGTCATCTCCCTGCTCCCGATAGGCACGTAAAGTTTCGAGGCGAAGGTGAATTTCATCATTGTCGTACAAATCACTGTAATTTACTTGTTTCCAAGCTTCCATCCCCGATAGCTCATCATGTTTTTGGGCAAGTGCTTTCCATTCTTCATAGCTTTCTGCCTTACTTAATGCTTTCTTGGTTTTACTTAATTGCTTTGAATACATTTATTTAGAATTGATTAAGCTCATGTTCACAAATTTCTTTTGGCCAGCTAAACTCAATTATGATTCTTGAGTCACAACCACAAATCGTTGAACTCCGAGGAAGTTGTTGCATACTAAAAAATTAATAGTGAAGTTTAAATATCTAAACTGAGAGTTACAATTGAGTTACAAAACGATGCTATATATTAAAAGTTTTTTAGATCACCCGTTTTATCATTGGTGTCTGGGCGGTTTACGAGCTTGTCTAAAAATCGTTTTTGATGCGAAAATCAGTCATTTTTTTGCAGAGGTAAGGCGCAAAGTTAGGATCCTAGCAGCGCAATGAAGCCTGATTTTGGAACGAAGCATCAGCAAAAAAGTGGCGATTTTGCCCGAAGTATGAATTTTAGACAAGGAACTGATTTAAACTTATTCATCTGGACTGCG
>CAJXPD010000361.1 GCA_913057785.1 uncultured Lewinella sp.
ATCATAGATATGCATGGGTGCCTCTTGAGACACTTCCATCCGTACCTCTTCCGCTACTAGTTTGGGCAAGGGATCCAATACTAGGTCAAATTCATTGTCTCCTGGCTTTAGGTCAAGATTGTTTGCTACCAAACAGGAGGACATTCCTAATAACACCACGAACAGTAACCACCTTTTCATCAAAGTAGAATTTAATTGACGATAAAATTGGCAAAGTGGATTGATGAAAATCTACTTCAGTCTTAGACTAAATCGAAGGCGGTGAAGGAAGAGTATCTTTCCTTCTGTTGAACTACTGAAATATCAGTAGGGAAGGAAAGTAGAAGGGGCGTCTGACTTCACTACCTCTAATAATGGTCCAGGGGCAATTGGATAAATGGCGTAAGGTATGTATTATGTTGTTCATGGGTAACAAACCTACGTTCAAGATTCATAGAGATTCAGCAGATATCCCGCCAGGCAGACGGAGACCATACTACAGTTTACTATTGCTCTTGAAAGGTTTATTTTTTGGGTTGGAGGAATCCTAAATGTGAGACTATGAACGTTGAAAAGTAGGGATCGGGAAAGCATTGTTTAGCTCCTTTTCCCATCAATGCTGTAAATTTAGTAAAAGATTATGATTTTTCAAATTTGTTTTTTCTGATCAACAATTTTTCTTGAGAGGCTTTCATTTCTGTGAAATTCCGTATTTTCATGGACACATCCGTCCACCCGTCCATAGTCCCATAGATATACCAATGGAACTGATTCTGGTTCCTTCACCCATTTTCCCTAAAACTGTTCTTAGAAGACAAATCCTCCTGAAAGGATGACAGTCGTCTATGGACTACAAGTTGGTCTCCTACATTCCTCTTTGATTCGGAATAGGGACCGGCTTTCGATAACCGATTACTATGAGGTCCTTCATGCTATGGGGAGTGTTCTGCCTCCTCATCCTATTTTCTGCTCCTTCTTTCACGCCACCTAATGCTATCACCATTGATTTTGAGCCGATCGGAAGAATTTGCACGCCAGCCAATGAAAGCTGTGATTTAACGATCCAATATAGTTTCGTGGCACAATCTGCTGATACGCTTGGTTGGTCCGTTACGTATCGATTTGTTGGTGCGGAAGGAATTCCTATGATTGATCCCTTTGGTACGCTGGAAGGAGAGTATCCAAATTACGCGGTAAGCGGTACCTATCCCATTGGGGACTATACTTTTCTAGTGGAAGTGAGCAATGCGGCAGGGGAGGAGATGCAGGTAGAATTACCCCTAGAGGTAATTGATTGCTTTGCTCCAAATATGACCTGGGTGGATACCTTATACGTGGCTCGGGAGCCCATTGATCAGGATGTAAATGGTAGACCGGATTATGTGGGTATTCGTTTCCATGCAGCGGACTTTTCATCCACTCCGCCTTTTGAAGGTTGCTTTGGGAATCCACATTTTAGTATCGTTGAACTCGGAGCCCAGCCAAACGAGATAGATTCGGTAACCATGGTCTGTTGGGATAGTTTTCCTGCTCATTTTCAGGTTTGGACCTGGGATGAGGCATACAATCCCAGCGCGCTACAGCCGGATAGCTCAGTTGGGGGGCCAAATTATACCAAGCGTGATGTGGTTGTGATTCCGCAGGGGGGAACCCCTTGTGATAGCTTACCTATCGTTAGTGGTCAGGTACGAACGGAAAATGGGAAGATTTTTTCAGGACTAGGGATCAATGCTGAGGGAGATGTTCAGCTTCACACGACTACCGATGAAGCAGGTGAATATCTGTTGACAGAGTTTGCCCCAGAAGTGACCTATCGCTTCACCGTGGATACGATGATGGCCAATCCAGCTAATGGCGTTTCCATCTTAGATGTCACCCTCTTGGCACGCCACATTCTGAATATTAATCCCATCAGTTCTCCCTATAAGATCATTGCTGGAGATGTGAACAATTCAGGGAGTTTAACCACTTTAGATATTGTCTTGATCCGCTTGATGATCATTGGTGAACTAGAAGCGTTTCCCGGAGGTACGCCCAGTTGGCGCTTTGTACCTAGTGATTATACCTTCCCTCCGGGGACGACACCATTTGACCCACCATTCCGCGAATACCGTTTATTAAACGACCTCAGCGGTTTCAATCAGGTAGATTTTGTCGCTATCAAAATGGGTGACATTAATTGCAGCGCGGTGATGCCCTAGCCAATTGTTGCTAAGGCTATATTTGGATTAGCAATTATTTACAAACAAACACTTGTTCGTATGAAAATTCTATTCAGGAAGCTGATTTTTTGAAAAAATTGCAAAAGGTTCTTGCTTGCTGATGAATTAATCTTTAGGTTTGTGCTCAGATATTTGAATTATGAAGACGAATTCCATTCAACCTTATTTTTACTTTTTTAGCTTTTACTTTTATGGACAACCATAAAGGGGCTACTGATTTTAGGTTGAATGTGTCACGATAAAATGTAGAGTCCCGCAAAACGGGACTTTTTTTTTGGGCTGAATTATAGAAAAGAATGAACCCTAGCCAAACCACCACCAAGTTTTACTTTTTTTATTTCTTTTTCTTTTATGAATGATCATAAGGGACTCTTAGCGTTTTTCAACTGATAGTAAACACAAAAGAAGTCCCGTCCAAGGGACTTTTTTATTTGTAAAGACAAAAATACCTTAGTCATGACACACGCATTGCCAAGCACAGAATCTGATGAGATCTCGCAACGTACCTTGCGGGTAGGTATCCAAGGATATGCGGGAGCTTTCCACGAGATTGCTGCTCGCTTATGTTTTAAAGAGATTGATCTAGATATCGTACCCGCACATACTTTTCCAGAATTGGTGCAAGCCATTGAATCAGGAGACTTTATGGATCTGGGACTAATGGCAATCGAAAACACTTTGGCAGGTAGTTTGATGTCGAATTATCACCTATTAAAAGACTCTAAGTTGAAGATCGTAGGAGAAACCTACTTGCGCATTAAGCAGAACTTGTTGGTATTGCCTGGGCGAAAAATTGAAGACTTGCAAGAAGTACACTCACATCCGATAGCTATTGCCCAGTGCCGTAAATATTTTCGAAACTATCCCCACATCCGATTAATTGAAACAGTGGATACTGCGCTTAGTGCAAAGCGAGTTAGAGAAGAGAAACTTGAGCACGTTGGAGCAATTGCAAGTACGCTGGCCGCGGAGTTATATGAATTAGAGGTCCTAGCTGCCGGAATTGAAACCAACAAGAAAAATCATACCCGCTTTTTGGTGTTACGAAAGGAAGAAGAAGTGAAGAACTTAGATGGAGCTAATAAAGCTTCACTATGTTTTTCTACTGGACACGAGCCTGGAAGCCTCTACAAAGTACTGGCAGTGTTAGCAGCCTACAATGTAAACCTGACTAAGATCCAGTCTGCGCCAATCATCGGCAAACCATGGGAATATATGTTTTTCGTGGATTTTGTGGCAGAAGGGCAGATCAGTATAAGTCAAGCCATCGAAGCTATCCGACCGCTGACCCATGAGCTAGACTTGATGGGCGTATATCAACAGGGAGAACATCACGAATATTAATTCCTTTCCTGGAACACTTTCAAAGAAATTGAATAAACAGAAAAGAGATGTCTTCAGATACGATAATAAAAGCAGCGTCGCGGATGGGGGAAGTAAAAGAATACTACTTCTCTCGAAAGTTGCGGGAAATTGCCCAGATGAGAGCCGAAGGGAAGGAAATCCTGAACCTAGGAATCGGTAGTCCAGATCTCCCCCCTTCCGCCGGAGTGATTGAAGAACTACAAGAACATAGTGGTAAATCTACTAGCCATGGCTACCAAGGCTATACCGGAATCCCAGAATTGAGAAAAGCTTTTGCTGATTGGTATCAAGAGTGGTTTGACGTGACCTTGGATCCTAACGGTGAGATTTTACCACTCATCGGGTCTAAGGAAGGAATCATGCATATTTCGATGACCTATTTAGAGCCAGGTGATGAAGTACTTGTGCCCAACCCAGGTTATCCGGCTTACCGAGCTGTGGCTAACCTCACGGGGGCTACCATTCGAGAATACAAGCTGGAAGAGTCTTTAGGTTGGACCCCGGACCTTGATGCTTTGTCTGCCATGAATTTGGACAAGGTGAAGATCATGTGGGTGAACTATCCCAATATGCCAACCGGGGCACAGGCTCAAATAGAATTCTATGAACGATTAGTTCGTTTTGCCAAAGAGCATCAGATCCTGGTTTGCAATGATAATCCATATGGCTTCATCCTTAACGATAAGCCAGTCAGCATCCTAAGTATTCCTGGAGCCAAAGAAGTAGCACTGGAACTGAACTCCTTGTCGAAATCGCATAATATGGCAGGTTGGCGGGTCGGTATGTTAGGAGGAGCAGCAGACTACTTGAGCACGATTTTGCGCTTCAAGAGCAATATGGATTCGGGAATGTTTCGTCCATTGCAGCTAGCGGCTGTCAAAGCTTTGCAGCAACCCGCATCCTGGTACCAGTCTGTGAATTCGATTTATCTAGATAGAAGGAATCGAGTATATGAATTGCTGGATCTTTTGGGCTGCGTATACGACCGAAATCAGGTAGGTATGTTTGTCTGGGCAAAGATTCCAGCAGCCTATGCATCGGGTTTTGAATTATCAGATGCTATACTTTACAATGCACATGTTTTTATTACACCCGGGGGGATTTTTGGAAGCCAAGGAGATCAATATATCCGCGTTTCGCTTTGTAGTGAGACCGCTGTTTTCGAGGATGCCATCCGTAAGATTGAAAATGCGAACTTATGACGATTGCTATTGTCGGAATTGGGCTCATAGGTGGGTCCCTAGCCATTACGCTGAAAGAGAACGGTTTTGCTACCAAGGTACTAGGTGTTGATATTCGCCCTGACAATATAGACAAGGCCATACGAAGAAGATTAATTGATGAGGAGCGAGGGCTTGCAGAAGCCGTCGATGAATCAGATATAGTTGTTTTGGCGACTCCTGTAGATGCGATGCTCAATTTGTTGCCGGATATGCTAGATCGTGTTGATAAACAAGTGATTATTGATGTTGGGTCCACAAAGGCGCAATTGTTAGACAAGGTGAGAAACCATCCGAAGCGAGGCCGGTACGTAGCTACACACCCGATGGCTGGTACGGAATACAGTGGACCAGAAGCTGCCATCCCGAACTTGTTTGATGAGAAATGTACCGTTTTGGTAGATATAGATGATAGTGATGCAGATGCAGTAGAATTAACCCGGCGTATGTTTGATTCTATTCCCATGCGGCAAGTGAATTTAGATCGTCATTCACACGATATCCATACTGCCTATGTATCCCATATTTCACACATTAGTTCCTTTGCCTTGGCATTGACTGTATTGGAGAAGGAACAAGATGAGGACCGAATATTTGAGTTGGCAAGTGGTGGTTTTAGTTCCACCGTCCGATTGGCGAAGAGTTCGCCTGATATGTGGATCCCGATATTCCGGCAGAATAGAGATAATGTGCTAGATGTCTTGGATGAGCATATCAATCAATTGGCTCGATTTCGGAGCCTGTTGATCAAAAAGGATTTTGACACTTTTTATAAATTAATAGAAGAATCTAATCAAATACGTAAAATCTTGAGTAGCGACTAGCCTCGATTTTTCGAAACTCGGAAAATGGAGCTTGAAGAACTACTAATCCTAAATTTTTTATCATGGAAATGAACATTAAACCAATTCTAGGGCAAGCTAAGAAAACGCCGATCGTGATCGCAGGCCCTTGTAGTGCGGAAACAGAAGAGCAGGTATTGGCTACAGCTCATGGCTTGAAAGATGCTGGCATTGATCTATTCAGAGCGGGTATCTGGAAGCCCAGAACCAGACCGGGATCCTTTGAAGGAGTAGGTACTGAAGGTCTTAGCTGGCTGAAGAAGGTAAAGGAGGAAACGGGGATGAAAGTTACCACTGAGGTAGCCAACACCCAGCACGTTTTCCAAGCCTTGAAGTATGGCGTGGATGTGGTTTGGCTAGGCGCTAGAACAACGGTAAACCCGTTTTCTGTTCAGGAAGTTGCTGATGCCTTGAAAGGGGTGAAGATTCCTGTGATGATCAAAAACCCAATCAATCCTGATTTCAAATTGTGGGTGGGTGCGATTGAAAGAATCTACAAGGCGGGTATCGAGAATATCGCCGTGATTCACCGTGGCTTTTCCTACCACGGGCAAACGAAGTACAGAAACGTACCACGTTGGCAAATTCCTATTGATCTAAAGCGTCAATTTCCAAACCTGGAGATCATTTGTGACAATAGCCATATTTGTGGCCGCAGAGATACTTTATTTGATGTAGCTCAGAAGGCGATGGATTTAGACTTCGATGGCATCATGACTGAAGTACACCCAACACCTGATGATGCTTGGAGTGATGCTAAACAACAGATCACCCCTACTCAATTCGTCGACCTAAAGGATAGACTTAAGCAGAGAGAGGCCTCTACCGATGATATTGAATTCTGGGAGCACATGGACCACTTGCGTCATGAGATCGATGAGATCGACGAGGAGATCATGAACATGATGGTGAAGAGAATGCAATTGTCAGATAGCATTGGCCAGTATAAAAAACGCAATAACATTGCCGTTCTTCAACCAGATCGCTGGAATGAAATCCTGGAGCGTGCCGTTGCTCAGGGACAGGCTAAAGACTTGAGTCCACAATTCGTTGAAGCGCTTCTTAAAGCTGTTCACCAGGAGTCTATCAATCGTCAGGTGGCTATTTTAGAAGATAAAAAGGCACAAGCCTAATACAGCTGAACTGGTAAGCCTTGGGTTGCTAGCCCGTAGGCTGAATTAGATAAAAGATTTAGGAATTGGACAGGAACAGAGTGTTCTCATCAGCTACTGATGGTTTCTCTCTGTTCCTCGCCTGATCCTACCGAAATTTGCTATTTTTGCCCCATCACAAAATAGCAAATATGGACTATCAAAACCTTCAACTTACCTCTTCTGATGGGATCTTAATTCTTACGATAAGTCGTGAAAAGGCCCTCAATGCCTTGAATGGTCAAACCATGCAGGAACTGCAGCACTTCTTCGGTACACATCTGCCGGCACAGGCAGGAGTGAAAGGAGTGGTGGTTACAGGTGCCGGAGCCAAGGCATTTGTAGCTGGCGCAGATATTAAGGAGTTTCTTGCCTTGGATGAGGATAAGGGGGCTGAGATGGGACAGCGAGGACATGATGTCTTTTTCTTGATAGAACGGGCCGGTGTTCCAGTAGTGGCAGCGGTCAATGGATTTGCTTTGGGAGGCGGGTGTGAGTTAGCCATGGCTTGTCACATGCGCATCGCCGGAGAGAATGCTCGTTTTGGGCAGCCGGAGGTCAACCTAGGTATCATTCCCGGATATGGTGGCACGCAACGCTTATTACAGTATATCGGTAAAAGTAAGGCCATCGAATTGATGATGACCGCCGACATGATTAACGCAGAAGAGGCCTACCGTTTAGGCTTGGTGAATTATGTAGTGCCTGCTGGAGAAGAGGTGAACAAGGCAGTGGAATTGATCCAGAAGATTGCTAAGAAAGGCCCCATTGCTATCAGCAAGATAATCGAAACGGTAAATGCCTTTTATCAATATAATGAAGATGGTTTTGCTAGAGAGGTAAAAGCTTTTGGTGAGACGACCGGAACGGAGGATTTCAAGGAAGGAGCAGCAGCTTTTATTGAAAAACGGAAAGCTAATTTTAAGGGGGAGTAATTTAACATATATTTTGTCGACTATATTAGAATAAAGTCTACTTTTGGGCACGGATACCTATCCGTGCTCTAAGACGCGTTCTTGATCATTATGGCAGATGTGAAAAAAGGGAAAGCTTGCCATAAAAAATCATTTATTTGTTATCAAGTCTATTTGAGCGAATAGCCTACACATGTGGGGCTAGATGCCATGCCTTGCCGTTTTAGAAGCATTTGGTTGATTTTATCATTTAAAAACGTGGTCTATATGAAATTCAACTATGCTTTACTACTGCTTTACTCATTTTTGAGTGCCAACCTGCTAGCTCAAGCGCCAACTTTAGTTACCGATCTTAATCAGGGAGAAGGAGATGGTCTTACGCGATTCGATTCTAAGGGCTTTCCCCTAGGGGAACGGCTGCTTATTTCAGCTTCAGATGGCTCTACAGGAAAAGAATTATATGTGATAGATGATTCAGGAATTACGTTATTGAAGGACATCAATGAAGGGGAAGGAGATTCTAATCCTAGGGATTTTACATTGTACAACAATAAGGTTTATTTCATTGCTGGTGATGTCGACAATGGAGTAGAGGTATGGTCAACGGACGGGACGCCTGAAGGGACAATGCTAGCAATAGATGTAGTATCGGGCTCCGGAAGTAGCTACCCATCACAATTGTGGGTGTCCAGTTCAAATCAACTGTTCTTCTCCGCCAATGACTTTTTGTATGTTTCAGATGGCACTACAGAAGGGACTAGCAGAATTTCGAACCTTGGGGAGGTTTCTTTGCATGATAGTGATGTTTACGCTAGTTCTAGGGCGTCATTATATCGTGAAGGGTTGGCCTTTTTTGACGAGTTTGGAAGTACATTCCGGATCTGGGCATATCAGGCTGATACCCTGAAGAAACTTTATGAATTACAGGGGTTTTCGACTGATATTTATGGGCTGCACGAAGTAGAAAAGGGCCTTGTTTTTACACGTGACGCCTGTTGTGGGTCCGAAGCTGATTTGAATGGATTGTATCTCTATGATCAGGCTTTAGATTCTACTTATCGTGTGGTAGATGGGGATGGAAGCCCATATGAACCGAACCGAGTTTGGTCATTTGTAGAAGGTAAAATAGCTTTTTTAGATCGGGGAAATGGCTACTTCATAAGTGATGGAACTACAGAAGGTACCATCAAAACCAGTGATAATACGCCCTTTTCTATCACCCAGGGCAGTGCTATTCAAAATATTACAGTCAACGGTAAAATGATACATTGGGAGGATAAGGATGGGTTTGACGAAACACTGGTTATTACAAATGGTACGGTGCAAGGCTCAAAAGAATTAGTGAGATTAGATGAGCTCTTTACTTCAGAGTTTGTAGCTAAAGATCAATACGTTTTCTGGACAAATGGGATCTCTAATGGATTTTCACCTTCGATTTGGATGGCTGATATTGAATCGGAAGAAGCGGAGAAAATTCACACCTTTACAGAAGACCCCGGAGCAATCAGTTCTGTCCTACCCGTTGGGGTAATAGGTAATCAGCTTTACCTTGCTGCTGATTTGGATAATCAGGTAGGAAGAGAGCTTTATAGTTTCACTCTGGATTTCATCTCAAATGCAACTGATATATCGGAATATATTGGCGCGAATTACAGATTGACTCATACTTCGGGAGAAAGATGGATGGAAGTGAATACAGATGCGACCTTTGAAATGGTTGTAGTAAAACTGTTCGACAGTAGTGGTAGGATCATTCACCAATCTAGAAGGGAAACTGGAATCCGTTTTGAAGTCGCTGTAAAGCGGGAAGGAGTTTACATCCTGAATGTAGAAGGAGAACAAGGAGTCCAGGTATTTAAAGTATATATGAAATAGTTGTAAGAATTGGAGAACTACAAAGCCGCCTCTGGATCACTCCAGAAGCGGCTTCGTAGTTTAGGTATCGTATGAACTTAGAACTTCATCGTAGCTCCTATTGTCAATACTGAGATACCATATCCGATTTCGGCAAAGGCACCGATATTTTCATTGATGTCATAGCGGCCGCCGATATAGGCGGATAGGCTTAGTCCACTTGCCGCAAAGCTGGCATCGTTTAGGTAAGGGTTAGTAGAATCCCACTTGGCGGAAGCTACAGCGTAACCGAGCATCAAGCCGCCGTAAGTATCCATTTTATCCCAAACATTGAAGTGATAAGAGCCTCTAGCACCGATGATAACAAAAGAGTACTTTACTACATCAAAATCATCAAGGAAACCGAAGCGGTCTTTGGTAGAAGTATAACCGAGGTAACCACCAACGCTGATGTTGTCAGTCACGCCTACCTCAGCACTTACGCTTACTGGAGGTACCACTCCACGGTGAGAACCGTAGAAGGTTCTGATTAGGCCGATTCCGGCGTTCACATCCCACTGTCCTTTGGAGAAGTTAGGATTTCCTGATGTAATAGTTTGTGCGTTTGTTTGGCTTGTAGCTAAAAGACTAGCGGCGAAAAGGATTAAGAAACAAAGCTTTTTCATGATCATTTGAGTTTTGGGGGGGAGTAGGCTCTTGGTTTTAGTTGATTTTGCCTCTCCCTTGAGGTGAATAATTTTTGTTGTTTTGTTGATACAAATGTAGGCGAGGATTGGCCGCAGCGCAATCGGATTGACGTGAGGTGGGAAAAGGGGGGAGTGAGGTGAGGGATTTGCAGAGTTGCAGCGCACACTTCCGAAGTCTTTAAGACCTACCGTATGC
>CAJXPD010000362.1 GCA_913057785.1 uncultured Lewinella sp.
GAAACTTCACGATTACTATTGTCACACTACTTAGTTGGCTTGAGGCCTAAATTGTTGATTAGTACTATATTCTACACGAATTATTCTCCCTTCTCCCCTATTCATCCATCCAAAATTTTCAGACTAGCTATTCAAAGGCTCACCCTGCTCCACAAGCGCCCAATAGAAACAGTATTCCAATTAGCACCACCTTTACTCCATGCTGCGCCAATACGCTACGAATGATCCGCAAGGCCTTAGTCATTTGATTTTCTATGGTCTTCACGGAAATATCCAATCGTTCTGCTATTTCTTTGTGAGAAAGGTCTTCGAATCGGCTCAGTGCAAATACTTGACGACAACGCTCTGGTAGGGCATCTACGGCAGTATCTACGATTCGCTGTAGATCCGCGGCTTCGAGCGCTTGTTGGGCACTGGTTTGTTGAGCCGCTTGATTATGATCTGAGATGTCTTCCCAACTACCGGCTCTTTTCCTACTTCTCCAGTCGTCGATGGCACGATTGACCACCGCCCTTCGTAGATAAGGCTTTAAGTTCCCTTGAATTCGTACTTCTGTACGCTTCTTCCAAAGATCGAAAAATACTTCTTGTACGATATCTTTAGCACGCTCATCATCCTTCAGAATATTGAAGGCTGTCACCACCAAATATTTATAGTAGCGGTGAAAGATCGATTGCAAGGCCTTTTCATCACCTTTGGCCAGGAGTTGCAACCAGTCCCTTTCTTCTGTAGCCGTGCTCTGCATAGGTTGTGAGAAAAACAGATGATTAGAATTTCAAATCTATGTAAAAACCAGCATACTTCCCGTTTTATTGCTTTGAAGTTGGCAGTAGGTAGTCAGCCAGACGTCCAAGTAAATCCGTAGGAAAAAAGAAATACATCTAGCCCCTACATTTATTTTCGAAAAAAACCACAGATAGAACATCACCTACAAAAAACTGAATACCAGAATATTACATACAATAAAAAACAACTACACCGTAGCTTTACAAAGGAATAAATCACCTTTTTTCAAAAAAAATAGAGAAAACGTAGGGGGACGGCGGTTCTTCCTCGTCCGGGAGGCAACAAATGAGTAATTGGGTTATTCCGCCAAGGTGAAGCGAATCGTAAAACAGTTTACTATGAAAGCCAAAATAGTGTAGAGATTAAAGGTTTAAAACCTACTCTCCTCGCTCCACCTTCGGCGGACTACCAACTCAATGCCTAAATGGTTCCTAGATCACTACACCTGGAGAACCAAGTATTTCATCAACGAGATTAGAACCACAAAATCTCCCTTCTTGCTGTAGGCCTTTACCGAGTACTACAGGTGGCAGGCATATGCCTATACTAAACAAAGGGAGCTTCGGAAAGGAAATCTAGTCTCTATTAAATCAAGACGTATTGCATCAAACTTTTACACTAAACCATTCACTTCAAATCAAGAAAAATGAAACAGTATCGTTTAGTGTTTTTGGCTTTCATTCTACTTTTTACGGCCTGCAAAAAGGACCAATTTGCCGAAGATTTCCCAGAAGAGGATCAGTGGGAAGACACTGGTGATGAAACGGAGGACGAAGAGGGTGCGCTTACCCTCTATCGAGTAGACGAAGATCAAATAGACAGAATCAAAGATTATCCGGTTAGCCAGGAGCTGAAGTCTTTCCAACAGGACTATGCCAAGCACTTTAAGATGTGGGAATTTGTTACCCGCTTAATCCCATTGGCAGAAAGAGACAAGATTGCAGAATTCGAAGTATTTCATGGGAACGGCGACCTCCTGGGTTATGTGTTGCCCATAGATGACAACGATCTCGGCAGATGGCGATTCGCCTTAGCTATTGACGCTGCAGAAGAGCTGGAAGTCATTAACTTCAAAGACCTCTTCACCTATGTGACCATACACGAATATGGTCATGTCTTGAGCTTGAACGACGAGCAAGTTAGTATAAGCAGTGAGCACAGTTGTAACAATTACTTTACAGGTGAAGGCTGTAGCAGACAAAACTCCTACATCAATCGATTATTTGAGTTGGGCTGGAAGGATATACATAAAGAATTGACTGAAGATAATGCAGATGTCATCTATGAAAAATATAAAGATCGCTTTGTAACAGACTATGCTGCGACCAATCCAGGTGAGGATTTCGCCGAGGTCTTCAGCTTCTTTGTCACCCAGGAGAAAGCGCCGACAGGGCAAAGTCTTGCCGATCAGAAAATCAGATTACTATACGAATTCCCTGAATTGGTTGCCCTTAGGGAAGAAATTAGGGGAAATGGCATCACTCTGTCCCTGAGAGCGGGGAGCTGGCAGGAAAATCCCCTATATAAAAAGTTCCGCTTGAATCATCGCAAATCCTGCAAACATCACCATTAATTGGTGATGAATAAGTTCCCCCTACTTACAGGATTCACAACTACCGAATCGCCTGAGTTTGCCAGGATAGACCTGGCAAACTTCAGCGATGGCTGTTGATCTTTTGAAAAAGTATGAACAAACTAAAGTAAGCTCATCTAAGCCTCGGTTTTACCACACCTCCTACAAATCATTCATCAAACCTTAAAAGATTATTATGAAAAAGACCGTCTTATTGACCGGTATTTTGGCTGGCCTTGTATTGCTTGTTGGTTGCAAAAAGGACCTTGACCTAGGCCTAGAAGAAGGGCCCGCAGAAACTCCCATTGGTCAGGTAAAAAAACGGAGTTGTAGTATGCACGCCCACACCAATCGGTTGTTGGAAGACCCGAATTACCGAGAAGCACATCGACGTAAATTTGAGAAGGTTAGGAGTATGGTCTCAGAGCGGAACCCTTGCAGTGCTCCAGTTACCATTCCGGTAGCCGTCCACTTCCAGGGTGTAAACAACCCTGATGCTGCCTGCCTTAGACAGCTTGCAATGGATCAAATCCGCATCCTCAATGAAGACTTCCGTGGGACCAATAGTGATATCACTAAATGGACCAATGAAGCTGCAAGCTTCTTTCCCGGAATCAGTCAGGGCGAAACTTGCATGAATTTTTGCCTGGCCACTAAAAATCATCCTTCAGGCTATGGCTTGACCGAAGGTTCCGTAGCGGTAACTATCAATACTACTAATGGCGACTTTGATGAAAAGTGGGCCGACTACCTCAATATTTTTGTCCAACCAGATATTGGCGCATTGGGATATGCTCCACTGGGTGGCGAAGGGAAAGGTGATGGTGTAGTTATCGATGCGCTGGCCTTCGGCACCGGAAATGGCTGCACGGGAGTAAGCCCTGAAGCTCCATTCAACCTTGGGCGCACTTTGACTCATGAGGTTGGACACTATTTCTTATTGGATCACATTTGGGGAGATGGATGTTCGACTGATGATGAGGTAGCCGATACACCTGATGCAGAGGCAGACTATGCGGGTTGTCCGGCGCTGGGAGCAAGCTCTTGTGGCTCTAACGATATGCACATGAATTATATGGATTATACAGATGATGCCTGCATGTACGTATTTTCTGCTGGGCAATCGAGTCGTATGGAGAACTACCTAAGTAGCAGTCTTCAACACCTAGTGGATAAGGCCAGTAGCGTCTGTGGCACGGATAATGGAGGAGGAGATCGGCCAACCTGTCTGGATGGCATCCAAAATGGGGATGAAACTGGCGTAGACTGCGGAGGTAGCAACTGTTCTCCTTGTAATACTACCACTTGCTCCCCTCCTAGCAATATCAACGTTGTGGCCTCATCTAGCAGTGCCGTTATCACCTTTACTGTAGTAGAAGGAGCCAATGGTTACCAGTGTAAATATAGACCCCAAGGTTCTGACGATTTTCTAGAATTGACGGCTCAGCTTAGCTTTTTTACGCTCAATGATTTGCAAGCTGGAACGGTTTACGAATACGAGATTCAAAGTGTCTGCGCTGACGGAACTTCCGATTATACTTCCCTTGCCACCTTCAGTACCGGCTCTGATGGTGATCATGGAAGCTGTGAATGTACCGGTCTACAATTAGATATTGCACTGACACTAGATGCTTGGGGCAGTGAAGTGAGCTATGAACTTCTGGATGAGGAAGGGACGGCCTTGAAAACAGGTGGTCCATTTGAAGATGAACAGAATGGGGTAGTAATCGAGGACATGGCCTGTCTAGAAGATGGTTGCTACACGCTAGCCTTATTTGACAGTTTTGGAGATGGAATCTGCTGTGAGTATGGCGAAGGTAAGCTGGAGTTATTAGAGCACACAGGCGAGCTCTTGGCATCATCAGATGGTAGCTATGGTTTTGTCGATTATATCGACTTCTGTGTTGAAGGTGGACAATTCCAACTGATTGAAGCCAGAAGGCCAACTAATCACAATCGAGTAGCTGTGAAGAAAAAGTAATGGCTTCCAGGGTTTTAGGTAATTAAATGTGGTCCGCAATCTAGCATCAAGCCAGTTGCGGACTTTTTTCTTCCCTAGGACAGTAGCCTTGCCCCGGTACCTGTAGCATCTGGGAATATGGCTTTCCCATCTTGGATGCTAACTCCAGTGGCAATATCCTGCTTCAGCAAGAGGGCTCCATCCATATCTACATAATCCAGGAGCGGTGCTAAATGAGCGCTGGTGTCAGCCCTCCACACTTCATGAGTTTGATATTCACCCCATGAAAAGAGCCATGGCATTTCTTGATATCTGACTCCAATTGGCAGCTTTCATCTGCAATAATGGGTAAGGCAGACTGTTGAAAAACTTCTTTAGCACCTTCCCAATCATCAGCCTTTAGTGGCTGCTCGAGGAATTCTACGCCGAGTCTCTTGAACTTAGGGGCCAGCGCAATGGTTTGTTCAGCTGTCCAGGCCGTATTGGCATCCACTCTAAAACGGGCGTCTGTTACTGCTCTGAGCGCCTCGATAATTTCCAAGTCGTGGTCTGTGCCCAATTTCACCTTGTAGACCGGCCAAGGCTGCTCTTTGATCTTCGAAACCATTTCCTCTATTGGTCCAATGCCAATGGTATAGTTGGTCAAGGGAGCCTTATTTGGGTCAAGATCCCAGCACTTGTATAAGGGCATCCCACCTTGCCTAGCAAAGAGATCATGGGCAGCCACATCTAGCGCACAAAGTTCGAAGGGATGGGTCTTGAGGTGGGGATACATTCTGTCCCAAAACTTTTCCGGGCTATCTAGAGTTTCCGCTTCTATTACCGTACGGAGTTCTTCCAAAGCTAGAAGCATATCTCCCACCTTCTTCCCATAATAGCTAGTAGCAGTTGCTTCTCCCAATCCTAGGTATCCGTCAGCCTCTAGACCTACGATCAGGGTAGGTTGCACGGTCCGAACACCATGAGCAATCCGAAATGGAGAACTCAAGGCTAAATCAAAGGTGTAAAGATGAAGTTTCATAGACTATTGTACTGCAGCTTCTAAGAGCGTAATGGTCTTTGTTGTAGTATCCATTTGAGCCTTTACTCCCACTGGTAGGCTACATTGATTACTAATATGTCCAAAAGAAAAGCCATACATGATGGGGATACCCAAGTCACCCAGGCGATCCTCTAAGCATTCCTTCAAAGTCAGAGAGGCATCATCTTCGTCCGCTTCACAATCCGCAAACACACCTAATGCAAGTCCTGCAGCCTCTTCTAAGGCATAGGCCTGCCTCAATTGAGTCAACATTCGATCCACTCGATAAGGCTTCTCACCCACATCTTCAATGAAAACCAATCTATCTTTTACTGCTGGTTGGTATCCAGTACCGGCCATCGCTGCCAGGAGTGATAAGTTACCTCCTACCAGAATTCCCTCTGCTTTCCCTGGCTGAATCACCTGCACTTCAAAGGCCTTATCTTTCTTTTCTAAATTCTCCGGGCTCAACTTAATCTTGAATTGCTTCTTCGGATTCATGGCTACACCGACAAAATGCTCTTTGGTATAATCGGTCTGCTCAGAAGCCCCCACGGGCCCATGTATACCGACCAAGCCAGTCTTTTCAAAAATACCATTGAGCAAGGCGGTAATATCGCTATAACCAATCAACAATTTCGGATTACTTTGGATGAGTTCATAATCGAGATCCGGTAGTAGGCGGGTGCAACCATAACCTCCACGAGCACACCAGATCGCATCGATATCAGTCCGGCGGAACATCATATGGAGGTCACTGAGGCGCTCTTCATCTGTGCCAGCGATATAGCCGTGGCTGGCCCGCACGTGCTTGCCTAATTCCACTTGTAAACCTAGTTCCTTCAGGTTCTTAATGGCCTTTTGCAAAGCCTCCTCTTCAATGGCGCTCCCAGGCGCGATAAGGCCGACCTTCTGGCCTTTTTGCAGGCGCGCCGGTTTCTTTTTAGGTGGAGCTGCTGTTGCATGCTTCGTAAATGCTAATGCACTCATCCCCGCCGCAAGCATACCGCTAAATTGTCTTCTTTTCATAGTTTTCATGACTTAAAGGTAGCAAAAACAAAAGCCCTGAACGGGCGCGTTCAGGGCTTTTGTTCACTCATATTCAGAGTAGCTTAGAAGTTAGGACAGTATACTCCTCTTCTTGTTGGTCCACAGATCTTGTACACCATAGCAAATTCGAAACCACCATTGGCGTTACTAGCTGGTCGTAAAGGAGAAATATTTACATCGTAACTAAATCCGATACTGAATTGATCATAGTCAAAGCGAGTAGACAAGATAGCAGCATCTGTCAATACGCCCGATTCGATCTTGTTGGAAATACGTCCCCAAAGTCCCAACTGGAAAGCTTGGTTGGTTCTACGACCGCCACCTAGCTTAAAGCGGAAACTTGTACCTGCATTGACCTGGAAAGAAGGTCCCTGATTCATCACAATCACGCCTGGCAACAATCCTAGTCTTTGTCCGACTTGGAATTCACCCCCCGCATGGAAAGTAAATCGGCTATATAAAAGATCTTCTTCGGTAGTTGAGAAAGATTGGTTGGCACGATTGAGGTGATGGAAAGCACCACCTAAGTATAAGTTGTTATCTTCATTGAAAACCATGAACCACAGCAAACCTGCGGCCATATCAGCGAAGATAAAATTGTCCCTGTCAAAGTTTTCCCCAGAACCGATATTGGGATCAAAACCACCATTACCGTCGTGCTGTGATCCCCAACGCAAGTTCAAGAAATCGATACTACGTTGAGCTACACCACCTTCAGCACCTACTACTAAGTACTGACCATCGTTGCGGCCTCCCCCCATCTTCTTACTGTAGGAAAGGGCAAACTTACCTGTCAAGGTAGCAAAATTAGCTTCCCCTGCTCTATCTCCCCAAAAGGTTCCTCCCACACCGAAGTAGTCATAGCGACCCACCGGAATTCTCTGATCATAAGAAACGGAGTAAGTGCTATAAGCATTAGATCTCAATACACTAGCCCATTGATTACAGTAGTTGGCTACCAAACGAACGTTACAGTTCATCACCCCTGTCATGGCAGGGTTAAGGTTTAATGGGGAAAGGTAGAATTGAGAAAAGTGGATGTCCTGAGCACTGATAGAGAGTGCGCCCAAGAAACAAAAGCAGACAACCAAAAGGGACTTCAATCTTTTCATAAATCGATTATTTGTAAAACTGCTGGCCAAGATATTCATTTTTCTTTCATTCAACTGCATACAATGATAGATATTATGCTGTAAACAGCTGACAAATTATAGGATAAATAAGGCTCAAACGCCTTAGAATTGACAACTACTTCTTCCTGGGAAAATTCAGCTTCGTTTCAGAAGACCGAAATCCATCTGAAGGGGGCATCATTTTCTCATATCTGTTTCTCAATCGTAAACTACAGGTGTTACTATTTGCGTCTGTGGGCAAGGTGTATCCAGGGATACAAAAACGACTAGGGTGTTTTGCTGAGGTAGCTTGAACGGCACAAAGATAAATATGAATGCTAAATTTTTGTAGATAAATTAGAATTAATTTCCTCCTTGCGAACAATCGTAGATAGTATAGCTCAGACAATTGGAATAACGCAGCTTCTCGCAAGATTATTATCAGACTTCTACTGATTTAATACAGTAAAGGGAAGAAAGTTCTAGGACTTGTCTAACTCTTCCTCGTTTTCCTCCTCATATTTCCAAAGGGCACCATATTCTTCCACTAGTACATTATCGTAATAATCAGCCTTCTCGAATAGCCGTTTGAAGAGATGCAAACCGGTTTCCACATTCAGATAGCGATCATAGATGAGCAGCGAGAGAATAATATCCTGGTCCTTGATACTGAAGTTCAGGCCTTCAATTTGGTAGTTTTGTAACAGGAGATATTGATAGAGCGGGCCAATATTTTGTTTAGGCAATAGGCATAGATAAGCATCGCCGGTTATTAGGCCGGTTTTCTCATAATAGGCAATATTGATCCGAGCACTGCCTTCGTGTATTTCCCAATTGTTAGGGCCCCTCCGAGACAGTTCTACATCATGGCCAGCCTCGGCAATCATCGCCTCTATCGTTTTGGCAACACCAACCGGTTCATACTCTTCTGATGAACTTGGCAAATGCACCTTTGCTCCACAATGTGGACAGTATCCATTGTCGATCGTTTCCTCTGTCACTAAGTTTGAACAGGCATGACAACGAACTACAATCTCGCCTTGTTGCTTCTGAAACTCTTGGATGGATTCCTGTAGATAAGGGACCGGTAAAGCAAAACCAATCGTGTTACCATCCTTTACAATAAAGGTGTTGACTCCAATCACATGCCCATCACTATTGACTAGTGGCCCACCGCTGTTGCCCGGATTCAGGGCAGCATCATGCAGCCAATAATTAAGGTCATTTTGTTCATGTAAAGTATTGGAGATAATTCCCTGCGTAGATATAAACTTAAGGCCGAAGGGATGACCAATGGCCAAGACGGGATCTCCGGCTTTCACTTCGATCTCTCTCCCCACTCCCAAATCTACCGCTGGCATTTCGTGGACTTCAGGGGCTTCCAAAAAGGCAAGATCATGCTTCGGATCACTGAAAATTACCTTGACCAATTGCTTTTGAATCTTCTCGCCATCTACTACCACCTTGCGATTGTCCCTAACTACATGATCATTGGTAACAATCACATTGGGTTCCTTCAAATAGAAACCAGTACCTGTGCTATACGGAGTAGCAATCTGAATTATGACACCACGATAAAGTTCAATAATATCCCTCATACGGGTCAAACTACTGATATGATTCTACAGGTACTTGAGACTATCATTGCAATTAAAGGACTTAGCTTCAAGTTCAAATTAAGTCTCTAGGGCGGGCAAAATAACACTTTTTTTCCTTCTCAAGTGGATTTTAAAGTAAAATGATGCGAGAGATAAATTTAGGACGAAATTGCTTTTTCAGGAAACACCTCTCCGCCCGTCAAATCAAGAAATCTACAGGAAAGTTTTGCAAGGCAGGCCAAAATGAAAACGCATCAACAAACGCTACCAATCAGGTAGCTCTGTCAATGCGTATCACAAAATTCCATTCCGTTTGCTTGTCTATTGCTAAAAGAACCTTTGGGACAAGCTGGATTTTACTACTGGGAGATCAATATAAATTCTACTCTTCTGTTCTGTTGTTTAGCTTCGGGGCTATCATCGGTCTCCAAGGGTTTTTCTTCGCCCCATCCTTTGATGGCCAAGCGATCTTCCGCTATCCCTTGTTCCACCAAAGCCATTTTGACGGCTTCAGCTCTACGCTCGGATAAACTTTGATTCGCTTCGTTCGACCCATCGCTGTCCGTGTGTCCTTCCACGCTGAGTTTCACATTGGGCTGTTGGCTCATCATGGCAGCAATTCTATCTATGCTCTCCTTTGCTGAGGGTCGAAGGGAGGCTTTATTGTAATCGAATTGTATGGTATTGAATATCACTTTCCCATCAGTGACCAGTCTCCGATATAGGGGAACTCCACCTTCGGCTATTTTAATATTCCGAAGCATAGCTGGCTCTCCGCCGTTGGCATTGTGACTCAAGGCACTGATGGACAGAGAAGGTGGACGTTGCTTAATGCGAGGCATATTTACCAGGCGCTCGCCCTCTAAATAGACCTTTAAGGCTCCCTTATGATACGACAAGGCTATTTTACGCCAGCCAGCTCTGGCTTTTCTGTCACTCAGGTAGGTAGTTGTACCATTGGCTCTCACGCTGGTATTACTAAATCTTACAGAAATGGCCTGATCTAGATTTATGTAATACCCGTCGTTCCCCTTGTTGTGAAAGTACACTTCGGCTTCCACGGTAAAGGGATCGGGCAAATAAGACTTGGATCGCATCAAAGGCTTAATCTTGGAATTGTTACTGATAAAAGCAATCACATTGTCCTCATTGTACCGACCGTTTTCAACAGTGCCGAAAACCAGATCCCAACGGGAAGGGAACTCTCCAGTCCATTCGTTTGCCAGCGTATCCCAGAAGATCACTCTTTCCCCCGAGATAAAATCTGACTTGTTGCCGCGGTATTGAGCCGGTGCAGGTGCCGGAGCTGGAGCAGGGGCAGGTGCAGAG
>CAJXPD010000363.1 GCA_913057785.1 uncultured Lewinella sp.
CATCTAAAGTGACCAAGGTATCTTCCCTATACAGCGGAGGCAAAGCAGCAGTAATCGCTTGAAGCGCCTGACCATCCTCGCTAGGTAACACCTACTGAGTTGATTCCAGGCATAAAGTCTATCTTCTGTTGCCAAACTCCTGGAAAGAAGCTCCATATAAGCCTCAATTGCCTTCATATAATCATTAGAGTAAATAAGAGAATCTACATTTCGAAAAGTAGTATTGACAGTCCCTAAATGTGGATAGTCCACTATTCGAGGTGAGAAATAATCAGCTTCATTTTTACAAGACAAAAGTAAATTTAGTAGAATTATGAGGAGGCCTACTTTGTTTAAGTTCATGTACTTTATTGTGTTACGTCAAATATGTAAAGGTGCTCCCCTGTTTAATGTAAATACTTAATTAAAGTTTTGAATATGCAGAATATTTCCCTTATGTAGAGTGACAAAAGATTCTCCTGCTTTTCTGCTGTGACTTTTCTTGTAGCGTTCCCCGAAAGTAGGACAACTTAAAAGATGAAAATCGTTAAATTTGACCTCCTCCCGAAAAGCGCAACCACCTAAATTAGAGATTTCGATGTATTTTCTATTGATTGAGACAGTTCAAAACCCGTAGTCCAACAAAAGCTCAAAAGAACACATCCAATCCAAATGAGTAGCCTAATTGCCATTTAGGATTGGACAAAGGGACTAGCATATTCGTCAGGCCCTCATTAGCACTGGTGAAAATTCCGTAATTCTGATTAGGGGAGAAACTAGGTTTGAAAGCCGTTAAGCCAAAATTGAGCGTATACCCTTTGTTTCGCTTGAAACTTCCGAAACCCAGTTTAGTAAATGCAAAAGGTAGAAAGTCCTCCTCAAGGACGTTGCTCTGCTCATCGTAAATGAAACTAGCATTAGGGTTTCCAACCTTAACATTATTAAACCGTGTAAAACCTTGTTGGTACTGCATACCTCCTCCAATATCCCAGGAGATTCGACGAGAATGCAATTTTAGTAGTAAGGCCGCATTGTATTGCCGTAGACTTAGCGTTACCGCCCCAACTGAAAGATCAGCGGAGCTGCCAGTTGAATTTTGAAAGTAAGAACTGCTCAGGAAAATGTCCTGTTTAAAATCCAAGCGGTACGGTGTCTGGCTGTATCCAGTGTGTAGATAGAACTTGCCAAAGGCATACCGCTTATTGAGTCTAAAAGCTGGCGTTACCGCCAATCCTAGATTAGCAGAAAAATGACCATTATACAGACCATCTGAGAAGTTATAATCATCATCACTATTGGCTGACCTTTCAAGCAGTCGATCAGGAGATTTCGACCAAAATTCATTTAAGTCACTATCAATCCGAAAAGGGGAAACCCCCAAGATCACATTTGGAGACAAAGCCTTAGCTCTTTCCCTTATTTCTCCCGAAAGCCTTCTTTGGACCTCCAGCGCAATTAAAACATCGTAATCATAGCGGTCGCCCCAATTGGAACCAAATCCTTTAAGTTTTTCACGAAAGTGACGCACTTCCATTAGGTGCTCTAATTCCTCCTGGTCAAGGACAGCACATACCCCAAGCAATTGATCATTAGTATCAAAGATATCAACAACTGTCAGGATAAGGCCGGCCCAATTTAACCTCCTAGCAGTAGCTTTCAATGCCCTTGCTGCCAAACTAGAAGTACCTCTCCTTCGTCGACTAGCCAATTCTGCAACTTCCACAATAGTCTGGGCATTGTCGATGGAATTAAGTACAGAAGACCAATCATCATTTTCAATCAGCCGCACAGAGAAGTAGACTTTTCCTTTAGCAGGAACATCTAGAGCTAGATCATCATAACCATAACTGATCTGTCCTCGGTAAGAAAATATTTCGGGACCATAGTGTCGTCTTTTGGGGCCATGTACCACCTGATTCTGTGCATTCAAGGCAGCTACCGTATAAGAAAGCTCGATTTCATCCTGATTAGAAGAAAGCCAGTATCCATCTTCCTCAAGATCCAAAGCTTGTACATGTTCTACACTGAAGGTGAAATCACTCGGGTAGAAGCGGTTGTATCGACAGGATGAGGTCAACAGACAGATTAAAAGGAAAAAAGAGGTTACAATTAATTTAAATGTGCCAAACCTCTGATTAGAAGAGGTAACTTGATCGTAGAGTTTGTGCATAGTGCTAGGTTTAAGTACTCGGCCAAGATTAAACGAACATATCCCTTTGGGCGATTTCTGGACTCACCCAGCGTTGAAAAGCCTCGTCGATGCAGGGGCATCGCCTACTTTTTTCGCCTCGATTGAACCCAAAACTCATCCCAAATGAATGGTTGCCTAATCATGTCCGAGTACTTGATATTAGAGATTAATGACTATAGAATACCGTTCCAAAACCACTTAAATCTCACCCTATAAATTCTACCATCCAATAGCCTTCCCCGTGAATCGAGCTACAGGAAGCACGAAACCATAGCTACAAGGGATGAAGCTTATTTCACGCAAACAATATGTTATATCCTCTATTATCGTTCATGCCCCTCAATGCCTATTTCGTGGGCTTAAAAGACCCGTTGGCCGGTCCAAGTAGCTCACAAAGTGCTAGAAGCTTGCTATATTCGTTAGAACCGCACACAACAACCCATTGAATACAGTGAAGCCTTGCGACCGATCAATCATACTCCTTACCCTAATACATCTAATAGCAGGCGGATCAATCTATGCCCAACTCACCGCAAGCAAACTATACACCATTGCGGAGGGTTTACCCTCCACAGAGACGGAGCGATGTTTTGTCAGCAGTGACGGTCGGCTGTGGAGCATCTCCACACAATCTAGTTTGGCCGTTTATGACGGCCAAAGGTTCAAACCACGCCCAGAAACCCTAGCCTTAGGCATTAACTCAAGACATTCATTTTTCGAGGATCAGCATGGCATCTGGCTGCTAGCCCCCGGATCTGGCTTTTTATTACAAGGAGAAAAATGGAAAAAAATCAAAGTCCCCAAAGATGCGGGCTACTTCATCAATCGAAAAGGAAAGAATCAGCTCTTTCTATTAAATGAAAAACTAGAATACTTTCAATATCAGGAAAAAAGCCAAAGCTATGAAAGGGTAGGGGAGATGCACGTTCCTGAAGACGGCCTCAGTAATGGCCTTGGCCGAATATTCGTCAATAATATAGCAGACACCAGCTACTTCGTCAAAAGAAAAGACGGGGAAAATGGTTTTGGCTATCTATATAAAGACATAGACGATACCCACCCAGAAAAAGTCGACATACCCGCCAACAGCCATGTCACACCAATTACGGATAGCCTCTGGCTACTCACGATTGACAATAAAGACGAGCTACACGACATCAGGTGGATCAAACCCGGAGGTGAGCTTGCTCCAATCACCGGTACCAATGAGGCAGGAGAAAAAGTCCTATTCAAGCAGGTCCATTCACAGATTCACGAAGGAAACCTTTGGCTAATAAGAAAGCATCCCAAGTTCTTTGGCAGAGCCCAAGACAATATTTACGAAATCTGGAAAATGGATGAAGATCATATATTCCATCCCTATTCTCGTTTTCCCTTGTCCGCCCCCTCCTCCGTATTAACAATGACACAAGACAAAGCAGACAACATTTGGATCCCTTCTCATTCAGGCCTATTAAGAATATATCCCTACATGTTGTTTTGCGCAGAAGATCATCCCAATATGGTAGGCGGCATTCATGTCCTGAATGAGGACAAGCGAGGTAATATCTGGTTTGGCAGTTACCAAAACGGATTTGCTAAATACAATGGATTTCAGATAGAAAGTACAACTGCACAGCAACTTCCCTACAAAAAGCTCCTACCGGGAACATGGCGAGATGAAGAAGGATTTATGCATTTCTTCACGGAAATAGGACAAAACGGGTGGTTTAAAACAGACGGTGAAACCTGGGTCGATGCATTAGATAAGCCCTACCCAGCAGGATACCGCTTTACAGGCTACTACTTTCATCCGCTAGCCAACGGCCAATTAGCAGCAGGACTAACCAGAAAAGGACTAGGAATTGCATCCCCTCCCTTTATCCCTGGAAACAACTGGAAGATCATAGGTCAGGAAAAAGGGCTAGCATTAGAAAATGTATTGACAATCACCGAAGACAAAGCAGGGCGACTATGGTGCGGCCGTTCCAGTCAAGGAATCGCCATCTATGACCCCAAACAAGATACAGCTGTCACCTGGCTCCGACAAGAAGGTCGAGGGCTAGGAGCCATCAGTTCAACCCTAGATAGTAGAGATAACCTTTGGCTAGGAACACAAAATGGGATAGCCTGGCTGAAGCAACCCGAGCAATTCGATTACCTCAATCAAGACATCAACGACCATCTGTTATTGTTAGACTTGCCCGGCCTCGATGATCAAAGCAACAAAATGGTCACCTTTTTAAAAGAGCATGAAGGCTACCTAGTCTTTGGCAACATGTCAGGATTTGGCTTATTGGATCTAAACAGCTTCTACGAATCCCCTGATCATACCCGAGTATTCTTTTACAACACCTTGCGGGACTATCCCGGCAGATCAGCCGAGCAAAATGCCATCCTCATAGACAAAGAAAAGAACATTTGGATGGGGAACGATCTGGGCGCCCTAAAAATAGACTGGAGCAAGTTAGTATTGGACACCACTCAGATATACTTAGCCATCAAAGGAGCTATCACCGGTAAAGGAGATACCTTAAAAATCGGCCCCGGTGATGCCTTTAAGCTACCTAGGACCGATCGCAATCTCACGGTAAATTTTGAAATCCAAGGCAATAGAACGTTACAGCCAGGAGCCTGGCTTAGTTATTCATTGCTAGTAGATGGGTTAGAAGATAACATCCAAGCCGCTCAGGATTTTCTACAAGACGAACAAATACATTTCGGATACCTTCCCGCAGGAAACCATAAACTAGTAATAAACCTATTTAAGAACAATCAGATACACCATACTGATATCATAACCATAACGGTTCCAAAAACCTTAGAAGAAAGCACTTGGTTTTGGGTGGGCATATCCATTTTGATACTCGGCTTAATCAGCTATTTCCGCTTTCGGCAGCTCCGAAGAGAGCAGCGATATCAGCTAGAAAAAGAACAATTACAAGTAGAAGCCATCGTCAGTTCCCTCAACCCACACTTCATCAACAACACCCTACATTGGTTGCAAGCAAAAGTAGCGCGATTAGTACAGAACAAGCAAGACGAAAACGCCATATCAGTAATTGATCGTTTAGCAAAGAACATTCATATACTATTCCGCCGGAGCCGATACAACCAGCCCTATCACACCCTGGCAGAAGAAATGGAGCTAGTAAAAAACTATTTATACATACAGGAGAATAGATTTGGAGGCCGCTATCAATACCAACTACCCACAACCGAGACTATCAGTCAATATGCAGAAGTTCAAGTTCCATTAATGCAGATTCAGATACACGTAGAAAACGCCATCGAACATGGCCTGAGAAATAGAGAAGGAGCCTCCTATGTCAAAGTTGAACTTCACGACGATCAAGCCTATCTGACGATAATAATAGAAGACGACGGAATTGGAATATCAAATGCCAAGAAAATAAAATCAAGAGGCACACAGCAAGGGACAAAGATGTTGGAAAGTCTACACAAAATATTCAACAGTAAAAACAAGCTTCAGATCAGTACTACAATTGAGGAAAGTCTTTATATTAATTCGAATTCTACAGCGTTTGGCACAAGAATAAGTATCGGGATACCCAAATATTATAACTATGAATTCAAAGCCACTAAAAGTGCTAGTAGTTGAGGATGAGCCACTAGTCATGCAGACGCTATGCGACAAACTAGAAGAACACCCACAGATGACCGTATGTGGGAATGCTCACAGTGTCGACACTGCCTTTAAGGAGATAATTAAAAAACAGCCTGATGCCATCTTTCTGGACATCAATATTGTAGGAGGAGACGGCTTCAAATTATTAGAAGAATTAAGAGAAGCCAATCAGAAGATTCCGCCGGTCGTATTGAACACCGGATTTGAGAAGTTTGAGTATGCCCAATTGGCCTTCAATGAATACAAAGAAGAAATAGTACACATCTTGAAAAAACCCTTCTTTGACGATTGGGAAAACAAGCGCGAAGCCTGTCTAGAGGCCATACTAAATGGACATACAAAAGAAGCCGATAGGGTAGAAGCCGTTGAAGACAGCATATCCTTACGCATTCGAGATGAAACACACATCATACGAGTCGACCAGCTGCTGTACATCGAAGTATACGGAGACGGCTCCATAATCGTAGTAACCACGGATGGGCGCAACCTGATCGTCGGACAGACGATGGCCTCCCTACTGCAGGCATTACCAAAGAAGATTTTGCAGGTAAGTCGACACAATTCCGTAAATCTCGACTATGTCGTAAAGTTGAAGCACAGCCCCCCGCCCAAGGTCATAGTAGGGAAACAGGAAAAAGCCATCAAAATTGGGCAGACCTTTCTCCCAAAGGTAAAGTTGGCATTAGGCTTTTAGCGATTAAGGGACCGTAGTTACAAATCTATATGACCTATCTCAATATACATAGTGTATTTTTCAATCAATTCTCTGGACCAAATAAAATTTGGACACAAGGATTTCAAAAAATATTCATTCCTTTCAATGAAAAGCGATAATAATTTTTTAGCGGTCTTTGTGTGACGTCCTCCCAAAAGGAGCAGGCTATGCTCCAAGAATATTGAAAAGGGAATCCTCCTACATTCCTTTATATAAAGGAAATGAACACATAATCAATTTTGCTGCGCTTAAAGAACAGCTATTCCATATCGAAAATGTGGCCTACGCCAGGCTATCGGCCTCCGAAAAGGGGTTTTCCTGATCATTCCAATTCTTTATCCTGAACAACACAAGAATACTTTGACAAAAAGAGCACCCGCTTCTTTTGAGGGAAGTTTTCATGGTGTTAGTTATTAATGAGTTTTCAAAAAATGCTTCGAAACCAACAGTACTTTCCCGGGCAGTTTCTTGTTCACACCCTGCGAACTTCAAAAGAATAAAAGGGGGATACTCTTTCGTAGATTCGACTACTTACTGTACAATGACCTGCTGGGTCAGGACCTGTTCTCTGATTTCTGCTTTAAGGAGATACAAGCCTGCAGGTAAACCGGACAGATTCATTTGGTGTAATTGGCCATCCCTAAAGTCTACTACCACCTGCCTTTGGGCCTGGCCTAATGGGTTATACAGGGTGCAATTGGCTTGTTCGGCATATTGCTTGCCTTGAAAGTGTAAGTTTAGAAGTCCGCCTTGGGTTGGATTAGGATAGACCTCTAGATTTATTTGTTCTACACTAAAGGAATTCCCGGTTGGGGTATCAGGCATGGTCAAAGCAGAAGTAGGAAATTGCCCCTTGATGCCATTACCCCAAATGTCCACTACCTCTACAACGATATCATTTGCCCCAAAGCCTGCAGGCATATTGTTGGAGAGGATGTCAAAAACATAGGCTTCCTGGGAAAATATCCCATTGTTTTCAATAGGAAAACATGGTGCCTGGCCTGTGTGAAAGGGTTTGCTTGCAAGGGAATCAACAATATTGTTGGTTTTCTCAGGATTGAAAAAATGATATGCTGAATTCGCACGATAAAACGGGAAAACAAACAGTTTGAGGTCCTTTACATAATCGTAGTCCTCAGCAGTGGAGGTTGCAGTGTTATAAAGGTGTTCATTCAACGGGGAGTTCAGGACTTTGTTAGCACTGATCTCTTCATAATCATAAGTTTTGGTATAGTTGGTTCCTTCCACTCTAATCGTGACCGCCCTCAAACTAACTTGATTATAAGGAATCGCTACTCTGATCAAAGCCCATTGTCCATCTTCTTCTCCACTTACCGGGATACAGTTGGGTTTGGTTGCCGTATGAATTCCGTTATTATAATCCAGTAAATGAATTTCGGCTTCTGTGCTGATTGGTTCGATCAAATCGGAATTGTAGGTGGAATTAAATACCCTGTCAGGATGTACATTTACCAATTCGCAGGCTCCGGAGGTGTAACAAACTTCCCTTTGCACACTTAGATGTAAATGGTTGTTAGAAGTGAGACCGGTTTCTCCCATTACCCCTATAATCTGCCCTTTCTTCACCCTATCGTTCAAATCTATTGGTTGCTGGGGCGTACCGATTTGGCTCAAATGTCTTGATGTCAAATATATGCTACCCCAGGTATTTCCGGCAAATTGTTCATCGCATTTAATTGTGACAGATCTTCCTTCACCAATAGCTTCCATTTCAACGTCTGAGCCATCTAGAATGTCAGTCACTTCTCCGTCGCACATACAATGAATAAATGGTAGTACATCTCCGTCTTCTGGTTTAGGATATTTTTTGTCTACAATATCAGTACCTTGATGGAAATCGAATAATTCCGATACTTTTTCCTTACTGGTTTTCATCCTGGGGCCAAAGACTGAAATGAAATAGCGGTTAGAATATGCTGGATTGTACACAAAGGGACAGTAATCTGTGATTGCATCCGTGTCCACGATTTCTGCTGAAAAAAGACTACCTGAGGTAGCTTCAAAGCCTGGGCTTAAAGTGATTCGGGTATCAGAAAGCAGATGGACTCTATTAGAATCCACCACCATTCCGGAATAATCAATTGAGCCGCCGGTGTTTGAAAAGTAAGTCCCCGTTTCTGCTGGATCAATGATTGTAGTGCTTGACTCTGACTTTTGTCTCCCATTCCGACACAATAATTCTGAGTGGACCGGTGCATAGAAATCATAGCTGTAGGACTCAGGCTCCAAGTTAGGAAGGGTGGGAGTAAAAGAGCTCAGATCCATTTTTTGGGCCGTTGCTTCAAGGCTAACAAAAGCTTTTAATAATAAAATAAGAACTATGTTATTGAGTTTCATGGCATGCTATTTTTATGGGAGAGGAGTTTGCTCTCCCGATGGTTAAATCAATAAGGGGTTAAAGTAGGCATTGCTCTTTTAGTGATTCGATCTCTTCCCGCAACGCATTAATCTGCTTATTCTGCTCGATCAGCTGCAAGGTGAGTTCTTCAATCTTTTGCATCATGCGGTTTTGCATGTCGCCGACTTCGAGACCGTTCGCTTCTACCTATTTGTCACAGGGAATATTGGGAAGATGGCCGTTGGCTTGAATATAGGCTTCTACTTCTTCGAGTATAGCTAGATGGTAGTCCCTTTGGAAGACGTAGTCGGGCCAATCTTCGGAGAGTTGAACTTTCAGTTCTTAGGTAGCTATTTTCTCAATGACGGAAACTTTAGCGGGATCAAGGGGATCATTTCACCACAATTAGTCGCTGCTGGAACTGCTGCGTCGCGGTTTTGAGCAGGACCACATATATGCCACTGTTCAAGTTGGTCGTAAGCAGATCGATACCGTGCTGCCCGGCATCAAAAGCTTTGCGTTCTGATAGGGTCCGAACAAGCTGACCGTTCAGGTCGTAAATCAGCAACTGTACAACTTCCTGCTGTGGCAAATCGAAAGAGATCTTCACGATTCCACCAGAATGCGCGGGATTTGGATAGCAGTTGAATCTTACAGGACTAGGTGCAGATTCCAAATCATAGTGACCTTTACTTAGTATCGTCCGTGCCCTTGCTTCCTCATCGAATGTAGGTGCAGCCTCCAGGAAGGAAGGGCTACAGCCTTCAATTCTTGCTACAAAAGCTTCCCCTTCTGCAACCACAGCGGAAAAAAACTGATCGCTCGCACAATCGGCATCCGGCTTCAGGACAATGGCCGAACCGGCTAGGAAGGTGACGGATTCATTCACAGATCCGGAGGAACTGAGCACTTCCCGTGCTTGATAAGTGGCCTCAGAGAAATCAGTGTGGGAGAGGTCGTTGTATTTGGGGCAGGCCAGGTCGTTCCAGCGGTGAAAGTTACTATTAGAAAGAAATGCGTTTCCGACGAAGTAGGTTCCGGATTCGTCCGAAGTGATATCAAGCACAGTACTGGAGGAGGAGAACGAGTCGCCAATGAGTTCCCAACTTGCCGAATTCAAATCCCATCTGGCTATTTCATTATCGGCACCTACCCCAAGACCATTTACTGAATCATATTCACCCCCAACATAGAGGTAACCATCTGCATGGTGTAAGGCCTCTATATTTCCATCATCATGTATTCTGCTACCCAGGTTGGAAAAGTTTGTACCGTCGAACTTGACCAGACCAGAGTAAATCGTTGGGCCACCGGATACATTTTTATGGGTGAAACTTCCACCAATATACAAGTCATTTCCAATCCGAATTATTTCACGGACTAGGCCACTGCCATATTTTCCGAAAATCAACGAGTCTTGTGTCAACAGGTGTTCCCATTGTTCAGTAGTCTCATTAAACCTTGCTATATGTGTCCCGTTTGGGCCCTGGAATGCAAGACCACCTCCAATCAGGAGTTCTGGTTTTATAAGCCGTAAGTTGC
>CAJXPD010000364.1 GCA_913057785.1 uncultured Lewinella sp.
TGCGGGTGGGCTCGGGGGTAGAGTCATGTAGTAGTAGCTTCCCGGGTTCGCTGGCGTGCTTGCCGAAGGAGCTACGCATCTGGAAGCTATTGATATTGGCTGCTTCCGCCGCTTCCTGTGCATTCATTCCAAACTCTACAATATTGAGAAAATACTGTAATAAATTTTGATCCTGGCTATCCCCGCCTTGCACAGCAAAAGAGAGGAAAGGCTTGCCATCCTTGAGGGCGAGGCTGGGGGTGAGCGTAGCTCGTGGTCGCTTACCTGGCTCCAGGACGTTAAAGGGATTTTGCTTTTCATCGAGTACGAAGCTTTGCATTCGTTGACTTAGGCCTACTCCTGTTTTACCGGCGATGCAAGCAGGTACCCAGCCACCACTAGGGGTAATCGATACAACCCAGCCTTCTTTGTCCACCGCTTGAATCGAGGTGGTCCCGGCATAGAAGGCATCTTCATCGCTCATCTCTAGCGCGAATCGGCTATCCTCTAGACGAGGACGAGACAGGGAGGCTCTGCCCCAGTCTTTCAAAATATCGAGATAAGGATTCTTCTTGCCTTCAAAGGGGTAGGGATCACCAGGGCCAACCGTAGCATCGTTTTTCTCCTTATTCATCTGCTTCAATCGCTCCTTCGCGTACTCTTTAGAAAGAAGTCCCTTGATCGGTTCCTCAGGTGGGAAGTAAGGGTCACCGTAGTAGAAGTCCCGATCCGCAAAAGCCATGTTCATGGTCTGATAGAGGGTGTGGATGTACTCCTTAGAATTGTAGCCCATGGACTTTAGATCTACATTTTCTAGGATGTTCAAAGCCTGTAGTAGTACTGGACCTTGCACCCAATGAGTCAGTTTGTACACCTCGATACCTTTATAGGTAGTCATTACCGGCTCCTCGATGTGTACCTTCCACTTGTCTAGGTCTTCCATAGTAATCAATCCTCCTTGCTCTTGTGTACTCCGCACGATCTCCTCAGCGATATCTCCCCGGTAAAAGCGGTCATAGGCAGCATAGATTGCAGCTTTCCGGTCTTTCCCTTCAGCGCGAGCCTTCTGCTCTGCGGCCACTAGTTTTCTTAAAGTAGCTCTCAAATCTGTACGAAGATTTCTCCAGGATGTGGTCCTTCGTGTTCTTGCCCACGGTTGGTAAGGAAGACTTTTTTAGAGTATTGCCATTTCTTGATGAGCTCCTTATTCTTTTCGATCTCGCCGGAATTGTAGATCTCCATGGGATAACCCGCAGCCATCTCGATGGCAGGGGCCAAGATTTCCTTAAGTGTCATGGTACCATATTCAGCCAGCATGGTTAGCAATCCCCCTGGAGTACCGGGAGTGACAGCAGCCAACGGACCATTAGCTGGTGGATAGGGTCGCCCTTTTTCCCGAAAAAACTCGGGTGTAGCCCCGGTGGGCGCAACCCCCAAAGCATTTATTCCTACGACCTTTTTGGTATTCGGGTTGTAAATCAGGGCTTGTGTTTCTCCTCCCCAGCTCAATTTATCCCACATGGTCGCCGTGGCAGCCAACATGGCACAAGCTGCATCAACAGCATTACCGCCTTTATGAAAAATAGCAGCGCCAGCGGTTGCCCCTAGTGGCTTCCCGGTTATGGCCACCCAATGCTTGCCATGAATGACGGGTTTTTGGGTCTCTGGTTGTTGCGCCATAGTCATCAGCGGTAGCGTTGTGATGATAAGGATGGCTAGGGTAATTCTTTTCATAAGATGTTATTTTTTGAATACAGATCTATCGTATTGATCATCTGAGGCTCTAGGCAAGAAGCCCTTCCTCCCGTGGATTCGAATGTAAAAAAGAATAGGGGAACCCCCTAAATTATCATTGGAAAAAGAGTAGTTTTGCCCCCATTAAGCGAATAGCAACTCATAGAAAAAGATTCGATCTAATCGGTCCCTACCGGCGAGTCGCTATGACAACCTTTTAACAAAGACACTTTGATCATGCAATCTATTTCTCATAAAAGCCTACCCTCTTTTTCATTTCTTCTATTTTGTCTTTTACTCCTGCCCCATTCCGCCTTTGGCCAAACACTAGCCCAGGAAGCTGAAGATAACATCACGACTTATCAACTCCAATCTCCGGCCTCCAATCAATTTAAGATGATATACGAGGTCAGTGCAACTACTCCTGGCGCAAAATATTATTACAATGCCTTGAGGTTTGGCAACGAAGCCGAGGTGAATGGTGCTTTTGACTTAATGACCGGAGATTCATTGAAATGGGAAGTGGTAGATGGGAAGCATGCACGTCGTAATGGGCACCCAAAAGCCAGCCTGTCTGGAAAGTTTATAAAAGTGACACTGGCCAGGCCTGTACCTGAAAAGGGAGAGGCTCGTATTAGAATTATCAAAACCTATAAAAATAAGTCCACTTACTTTAAAAAGGACGATGAAGTGATTTTTAGTAGATCACTAGGTATCAAACGCAATGTAATTATCTTACCAAAAGGACATGAACTTACGAGTTGTAATTACCCTTCACAAGTTACAGTGGATGAAAAGGGACAACTGGTTGTGAGCTTTATGAATCCTGGATCAAGATCGATTCCCTTTAAACTATCCGCACGAGCAATTTCTAAAACACCCAAGCTAAACACGGATAGTGGTTCGAGTACCCCAAGTGCCAAGGGCAGTGGTAGAGACAAATCCAAAGCTAGGCTGAATTACCGACCTTCAGTCCGTACAACTCAGAATCGAGAAATCGTCTACTTTTTGCAGAATCCAAGTTCCAATAGTTTTCGCTTATATCACGATTATACCGAAACGAGAGAGGGAATGGATAAATACCTGAACGTGGTACGTCCTGGAAGCAAAGCCTCTAATCCTTCGGCTTATATCTTGGATACAGGAGAAGAACTAAAGGTTGAAACCTTGCGCGGCAAAGCCATCAGCGATAAGGGGATTGAACTGAATCAAGAGATTACCGACGAAACGGAGGTGGTAGTAATTTGGTTTGAACCCGTTCAAAAAGGGCAATCCGTACGTCTACGCATTGAGGAGACCTATACAGACCCCAATCGATATTTGCTCAACGATGGTGAATTGATTTGGGATCGTAGCTTTGGTCGCAACCGCAATACCGTCGTACTACCCAAAGGTTGGTTCCTGACGACCAGCTCGATGCCCGCTACCATAGAGGAAACGGAGGATGGAAGTATCTCTCTATTCTTCCTAAATGATCGGCCGGATAGCCTTGATGTCTATATTAAGGCGCAAAAGCGGTAAACCTTTAGACAAAGGCGTCGATATGAGCTATGACTTCTTCAGAATGGTCATAGATTCCTAAGTCTAGGTTTTTAAGATTGCCTCTTAAAGACATTAGTTCTATGATTGGATAAATGGGTCGATCATAGCTCCAATATTCCTTGTTCAGAAATACCATAGGACTGGCATACCCAAAAGACTCATAGTGATTTTGCGTAATATCTTGAAATACTTCTTGAATCGTCCCGGCACTCCCTGGAGCAAAAATCACACCGCCCTTTGCTATGGCCAACAAGCCTTCTTCGCGGACGCTATTGGCAAAATATTTAGCTATGTGTGTTGCGAATGGAGTCGGTGGTTCGTGGCCATATAGCCAGGTAGGAATACCTAGGCTGCGATAGGGCCCACAAGGAAATTTATCCATTACCTCAAAAGCGGTGGGCAGCCAATGGGGATGATCATATTTAGGCGCTTGGCTAAGCACTTCAACGGCTTCATCCAGTTTCTCCTTAGGCCCACCCGCAAACCAAGCCCCTACATGCGTAGCCTCCATAGCCCCAGGCCCACCGCCTGAAATCATCAAATAGCCCTTTTCCGTGAGCATCTTGGAAATCTCCGCTACCTGCTGGTAGGTTCCGTGATCCCTTGCGAGGCCATGTCCTCCCATAATGGCCACTATTTTCTTTTCTTCAAACTCCCGCAAGAAGTCTTGAAGCGCATCCGTGATGGAATGATCATGTAGACGGCGCGCTAGCGTTTCTTTGATCACCGTCGCTTCTTTCCCCATCATTAGGTAATGATCATAGACCCGTTTGTCGAGCGTCTGCTGGTAAGTTTCAGGCTGCTGATAATCATAGTTATCATACAGGCTTTCCTTATTGTAGAGTGCTTTTGGATAGACGTTGAATGGGACATCGAGTACGGGAAACAGATAATTATCATTGGAAAGGTGTTCCCAGAGGGCCGGCGTGAGGTGGCAACCTAAGAAAAGGCAGCCTTTGAATTGACGGCCCAATATCAACTCCTCTATCTCCGATAAATCCAAGGACTGTACCGCGATATTTTGAATGTCGGTAGTGGTAATGTATTCCTTGAGGGTTTCTAAGGATTCGAATTCCAGCATAGTTTGAGGTTATAGATTTATTGCCTTGCTTTCTAATTGGTCGCCCCGGCGGCCCCTGATCGACGTGGATCAGCCCCTGCCTTCACTTTTCCCTTATCCAAAACCACCGCGGCTCCGTAGCCCATCCTTAACTCTCCTCGGGTAGAGATCAGCTGCAATTCATGACCTAGCACACCCAACTGCTCTAGTATTCCGGGGGCAAACCCATTCTCCATTTGAACTACAATCTCTTTCACCTTAGCGCGATCTCGTGGATTTCGCCGCATACCTACCAGGAATCGGGGCAACTCCAAAGCAGCTTGCGGACCAAGTCCCTGGTCGATGATACCTGTGGTCATTTGATAGACTGCAGAGGTAATCCAAGCGTTACCTGCAGCGCCCAAAGCCGCCAATGGCTTTTGCTTCGTCGCGGTTCCTTTGAAGATCATCGTGGGACTGATACTCGTAACATTCCGAGCAAAGGGAATCCGTGCATTATAACGTTTTGGGTTAGAGCTATAGGAGCGCAGCTTGTCATTATAGATAAAACCGAGACCTGGCGTAACGTAGAAGTTCCCACCCCAAGTACCTAAGGTTTGCGTCACAGAAACCATATTACCCTCTCCATCTGCTAAGGCAAAGGCAGTCGTCCCGGTAGACTTTCGCGCTTCCAACACTCCTTCCGCGCCCCAGCTCGAGACCACGCGGGTATCCAGGCAAGTGCTATCCGCTGGGTTAGCACTTTTCAAGGGATCAAAGCACTCCCTCCACCGATCGGTAGCCATCGATTTATCAGTAAAAGGTTTTAGATCTACTGGCCAAAGCCCGGGATCCGCAATGCGTCCGCTACCCGAAGGGGAGAACTTCCAAGCCTCAATCATTGCATGCACTGTGGTCGCATCCTCTTGATAGTCTCCAGGTTCAGGGAAAGCTTCCAAAAGATTGAGCTTGGCTGTGAGCAAAGCCCCGCCGGAAACGGGCGGAGGTCCAGCATAAACGGTATGCCCCCTGTATGTAGTAGAAACTACCGGTCTTTCGACGGCATAATATCTCGCCATATCCTCCATGGTAATCACATTACCTTTGGCGCGAAGATCTTCAACCATTCGTTGTGCCACACGCCCTTTGTAAAAGCCATCCTTGCCTCGATAGGCGATCATGCTAAGGGTATAGGCTAAATCGGGGTTCTTTAAGGTATCTCCCGCCTGAAGGGTTCGGCCATTCTTGAAAAAAAGATCTTGGCAGCGCGAGCATTTGGTATAGGCTTCCTCTTCCATAGCCAGCGTGGTAGCAAACGAATGGTCGACGGCAAAGCCATCACGTGCCAAACGAATGGCAGGTTCAAGTAGCTTCTCCCAAGGCATTTGGCCACTTCCATACTTCTGCCAAGCCAGCTCCATTCCAGCCACCGTGCCGGGAACATTAACTAGTATGGGGCCACTTGAAGGTAGATTCTGCAATTGGCCATTACTTAGCGAAGCAGCCTCCGGCACACGAGTTAAGAACTCAATACAGGTAGGCTCTGGCATATCCTTCAGGTAGACCAGCATTTCACCATACCCTCCTACCCCACTGGCATCTGGCTCCACCACGCCCAGGGCAAAGGAAATAGCGACTGCTGCATCCACCACATTCCCGCCAGCCTCTAGCATCTCCAAACCAGCCGCTGTAGCTAGGGGGTGAGCACTCGAGATGGCAGCTTTACCTTTTACCTCTTCCTTAATCGGAGGACGTTTGCTAATCAGACCATAGATCAATTGTTCCGCTTCCTCTTTACTTTGTGCCTTATTCAGAGCCGTTCGAGTTTCCTCGATTAGCTTTTGCCATTTCTTGGCCTTCTTGCCTTGATCTAAACCATACCGGCTAGAAAGATATTGAATCGTGCGCTCCAATTCCTGCGCGTATTGAGGAATGTCTTGCGCTGGAAGCACAATGGAATTGCCGCTATTCCCATCTTCAATTAGACTTGGAGCAGTAATGAGTTTGATCTGAATATCCCGTTGTGCAAATGCTATAGCTGGTCGATTTCCAGCAATCATAGGGTCCCCATTGTAGGCCGGAGGGTTCCGAGAGATCTCGACCATAGCTATCTTATTTCCATCTCTTGTCCAAGTACCTACAAACCGATCCTTGCTGAGTAGATTACAGTAAGAACCTAGTCGGTCGATTACCCATAATCCTTGCGGCTCTGTTCGAGTACTAAAGGTCAATTGTTGGCCATCTGGAGACCATTGTGGAAAGAGGAAACGTTTTCCAGTTTGAATGGCAGACTTCTTCTTAGTACGTAGATCCATCTTCATCAAAGAAGTAGCCCCTTTTCGTTCGCTTACGTAGTATAACTCTTGTCCTGCCGGATGCAGCGCTGGGGAATGATCTGGTCCAAATGTGCTAGTCACTTGTATGGTTTTCCCCTCTTTATCTCTCAGCCATATATCGGACTTAGCTCCAGTACCTCTGACCCAAGCCATTCTTCCTTCCCGATCAAAAGACGGCTGGATATCTACCCGTTTCGACTCAATCACAAGCTGTTGACTAACTAACTCGGCCCCCTCCCCTAAATCGGCTTTCCAGATATCGAAGGTTCCTTTTTCGTCAGAAGCATAGAAGAGCTGCTTGCCATCGGGATGCCAAACGGGATCCCGTTCTATTGCTATCGTAGCGGTCAACCGTTTCCACTCCTTCGGAACTTGGGACGGCTTGTCTTTCCCAAGCTCCCCCAACCAAAGATCGCCAGCCCAACTCAGTACGAGTTGGCCGTCTTCGTTCATGCTAATACTACTTGGTGTAAGGATCGGCGGAGGGCCGGGATGTAGGAGAAACCCGCTGCACAACAAGATTAGGAAACCAATAGTAAGATATTTGCCCATAACGACTAAAAGAAGTTGGTGATGCGAATGACCATGACCTATAAATGATTCGGAAAGTACTAATTTTTGCCTTTATATCAAGTGCTCATATCCTTGCAAGCGGCCAGCTACCCCAAGTTGCGATGAATGAGCGCAAAAAAGGAAGATTTTGCGGCAACACACGGCCGAAAGCTGGGTTTTGTCGCAAACATCTGACGCATTTGGGCTCCTTAGAATGAATTGCAACTTGAATTAACTAATTAATTCTTTTCATAAGACTTATCTAAAGGCCTCAAGCTAATTCATAGGAAGTCCGCAAAGGAATGCATTAGATTTGCATCATAATACTTCTATTGATAATAATTATGATTGATTCAAAGCATCTCAAACTCATCCTAGCGATCGAAAAATCTGGTTCACTCAACAAAGCTTCCAAGGAACTCAACCTCACCCAATCGGCCTTAAGCCATCAGTTGAAGAACCTAGAGGAATACCTTGGTGTAGCGCTTTTCAATCGTATTGGAAATCAATTGTATTTCACGGCGGTGGGCAAAGAATTAAAGGAAAGGGCTGGCGTCATATTAGAACACTACGATGAGCTTGAAGCTCGGATACAAGAATTTAAAGAGAATCAACTAGATCGATACATCCATGGGTATAGTCAGCGGGAAGCGCAGCGATTGCGGGATCAGGCAACATCCGTTTCAGAATTCTTACATTTTGACTCCATTTGGGAAGCAGATTCTCGCGTCTTAGAAGTCGGCTGCGGAGTTGGGGCCCAAACCCGCATCATCGCAGCTAAAAACCCTAAGGTACATTTCACCTCGATAGATATCTCCGAACCCTCCTTGGACCTCGCCAGGAAGACGATTGCGGAAGAACGAATCGAGAATGTAGATTTTCTGCTGCAGGATGTACGCACCCTAAGTAAGAACAAGATGGATCGCTTCGATCATATCTTCATCTGTTTCTTTTTGGAACATATTCCCAATCCGCTGGATGTGCTCAAACAAGTAAAGGGTCTCGTAAAGCCAGGGGGTACCATTACTGTGATCGAAGGCGACCATGGATCTACCTATTTCCATCCAGACGATCCGCACGCCCAGGCAGTGGTGGAAGCTCAGGTCCAATTGCAAAAACAACGCGGAGGCAATGCCAATATTGGTCGTGCGCTTTATCCTTTATTGGATAAGGCTGGCTACCAGGAGGTTGCGGTAAGTCCCAGGCAAATCTATGTAGATCGCAGCAAGCCGGCCCTAGTAGAAGGTTTTATTAAAAACACTTTTACCGCCATGATCCAGGGGATGTCGGAAGACTTGCTGAAAGAAGGTCTAGTGAGTCAAACCGCTTATAAAAGAGGCATTGATGGCCTGCTACGAACAGCGGTAGCAGATGGAACATTTAGTTATACCTTCTTTAAAGGTGTAGCGGTGAACCAAGGCACCTAAGATCATTCGCTTCGCACACGAGATCGCTCCTCGGCAGCCCCAGCCTGTCGCTCTGCTTTAGCCTTGAGTTTGGAATTGCCAAAATTTCGGAAGTAGGAAATACGAAAGATTCGGGTGCGAGCTGATTCGGGTCGGTAAACGACATCGGCAGTGGAGGAAAAGGCTTCTTCTGCCAAATTTCCAAAATCAGAAACGATACGCATGGATTTAAAGATATCACTCACCGTAATTTGAATGCTTCCTTGGTTTCCCTTAAGCTGCTTCTTCAACCCTCCGTTTAACATGCCAAAGCCTTTGTATCGACGGGAGCCATCATAGCTAGGTGCATTGTACCAGCCTGATAGTTCTAAAGACAAATCCCAGGGCAGGTTGATGGTTTGGTTTCCGTACAGATTGAAAGTCCAGTATTGCTTTTCTACCTGTTCTTTGGTGTGTGATAAATGAAACTTTCTCAGACCGCCGGAAAACCCCAGATTTGCGTTCCACCAAGTCCCTAGCTGAAAAGGTACATCCGTTTGGAATTGGAGGCTTCGTTGATAAAACATGTTTTGGGGAGATACCAAGGCCAGGTCCCGGGTCTCATTCTCAACCACCTGATAACGAACGATAGGGTTTTCCTCATGAATAAAATTCAGGGAGAAATTATAGGCTTGCCATTGATAGGCGAATCGGACATTGTGGCTGATGGTAGGACGTAGTAAGGGGTTTCCCGTGAAGACGGAAAGCGGGCCATTGTATCGAAGATAAGAGGCCAGGTCATTGTAATCAGGTCTCGTTACGCGCTGGGTAAAGGATAGCTGTAGGCGTGAAATTTCATTCCAGCCATGGCTAAAGAAGAGCGAAGGAAATAGACGTCTCTGAACGCGTTTGTCCTCTGGGCTTATACGCTTCCAATACTCATACCGGGCTCCCAATGTCAACTCGGTGGAGGGAGAGAATGGGTAGTAAAAGCCGGTGTAGGCCGCTCCGATGCTTTCATATAGGTCAACTGCTGTGACAGAACGATCATCCAATACCCAATCCTGATCTTCTTGCCGTTCAATTTGAGCCAGGTTGGCGGTTTTGGAATAGGTGCCCTTCAAGCCCGCTTCCCACTTGAGTTTGTCATAGAAGATCTTTTCGAAGTCTAGCTTAAACACCCCAATATCGATCCCCGTTCGACTGCTCCCTCGATTAGCATCAGCAAAAAAGGCGCCGCCGGGATGGATGGAATTACCGGCTTTATTGAAATATTGGCTCTGGGCTAAGGTTGGATTTCTACTATTGAAGCGAAGGTAATCAACATCTAATTTGAGCTTGGCCTTTCCCTCCAATTCTCTCTCCAAATACACATTGGAAAGGATATTTCCCCAAGGGTTGTTGCCATTTACTTGAATATCCATTTGAATTACAGAGTCTGGACTCAATTCATATTCTACCAGATTTGAAACGCCGTTTCGATTAGCACTTCTCTGTAGGACCACGCTTCCCCCCAATATGGTATTCTCGCTTAAGGTAGTCTCTAGGCCTAGATTCAAGTTGTGATTGCGTTGTCTTCGCCGATTGTTGTTGAGAATTTCAAAACCAACTTGTCCGCCAAAAATCGGTACGATATTGGTTCCTACGCCATGGAAGCCATCCCCTGTTTCATCCAGTGAAAAAGTGTAGCTAGCAAAAGCGTGAGTAGAGCCCGCACTGTGATTAATCCTCGTACTTACCATCGCCTTTTCGCCCTCTCCGTATCCTCCGGAAACAGACAATGAACCATTGGTGCCAAAGCCCTCATGTTTTTTCAAG
>CAJXPD010000365.1 GCA_913057785.1 uncultured Lewinella sp.
TTGTGGCCGTGCTAAAGAATAATGCCTACGGATTGGGGGATGTGCAAGTGGCCAACCTATTAGGCCCTTCTTCTCATATTACGGCTGTAGCTGTAGTAAAAGATGAACGAGCACTAGCCATCAGAAAGGAAGGAATATCGAAGCCGATTTTGCTCATGGGAGATTTCGATAGTGCACTCGCAAATTCACTCGTTGAGCAAGAAATCACCTTGAGCATTTTCTCTAAGGTTTCGCTCAAAAAAGTACATAAGCTGAGTCAACAAAGTGATAAGACGATCAATGTGGCCTTGTACATCGACACGGGCTTGGGAAGAATGGGAATTCCCTACAAGGAGGCCACAAAAATGGCCAAGGATATTGCCAAGAATGATCGATTAAGCATTAGCCAAACGTTTTCAACCCTCACCACTCCTCAAGACTTTGCGCAGGAGCAAATTCAGCGTTTTGACCAGGTCTGTAAGGAGCTGGCTCGGAACGGTATATCCACCGGTTTAAAACATCTAGCTCCGTCTTATTCTCTACTAGACTTACCGGAATCTCATCAAGAAGCGGTACGCCCTGGCATCTTGCTACATGGTTCTTTCCCGGGAGCACAAATGCAACAAGCTGAGCAATTTCCACTACAGCTGTGCTACCGACTGAAAGCTCCCGTAATTCGATTGGAAAAATTAAAGGCTGGTGACACCATCGGTTTTTCTCGATTCTATACAGTAGAGCGGGATGAATGGATTGCCACGCTTCCCATTGGCTGGGCAGATGGATACAATAGTGGAGCAGAAAATGGGGCCATGGTATTGCTTCGGGATAAACTCTATCGAGTTGTAAATGTAAATGCGAGTCACGCAAATGTTTCATTAGGAGCGAAGACCAAAATCAAGGTGGGCGATATTGCCACCCTTATTGGCCCAGAACGACCTGAGATTACGCCCGAAGGCTTTGGGGAGCTCGTAAAAGGCCATAACTATTTGCAAATCAACTACAAGGAATCCATTGCTAAGCAAGTTTATGAGAGCTTTTAGTTTACTAATAGTATGCTTCCTATCCATCCCACTGCTGGGACAAGAAAATTTCTTCACCCTTCAAGATGGTACGAAGCTTTATGTGGAAGTAACAGGTGAGGGACAACCAATGCTATTCATCCCGGGTTGGACCATGACCCATCGATTCTTTGTGCAACAGAAAAAGCACTTTTCAAAAGATTTCCAACTTATTACCTACGATCCGAGAGGGCAGGGGAGAGCAGATAAGACCACCTACCAGAATAACTATGCTCAACATGCAGCAGACTTAAGAGAGTTGATCGTAGAGAAAGGATGGAAGGATATTGTGTTAGTGGGTTGGTCGAGTGGATGTCTAACCATATATGAGTACCTCAAGGCTTATGGTAGCGACCGGATGGCCAAGCTGGTCTTTATTGATGAGCCCCCTAAATGGATTGGAGACCCTGAGAAAGAATGGGTCTATGGTACTTTCGATGGTTACAGAAGTAGTTTAAAGAGCATGCTTTCCAAACCTTCCGATCCGAATGGAATTATTGATTGGATGCTCAATGAGTCAATTGACAGCACCGCCAGATCCTGGATGCGGGAAGAAATTCTAATGACCCCACCTCATGTTGCCTTGAGCTTATACATTGATGGTTTAGCTTGCGATTACAATGACGAGGTTCGAAAACTCTCCATTCCTTCTCTGTTTATGATCAGAGACTCCTGGTATGATTATGCGCGAAATTGGCTGAATACAAATGTACCGCAGGCAAAAGTAAAAGCCATTACCAGTCATGCCATGTTCTGGGAACAGCCGCAAGCCTTTAATGAAATATTGTCCAGTTTCTTGCAATGAGCTTTACTCTTTCCTTATGACTCTCCTGCTGGGCGATAAGACAGTCTACGCCACACATATTCCAGAGGTCCCTGCTTAAATCGCTTAAGCCAAGCCCGGCTGAATAACCATTGTACGGTCAAGATACCAAAAGCGAAAAAAGGTAGAGATGCAAAGGGTACTTTTCGCATCAAGGCTAGGCCATACCCAAAAAACAATAAGATGGCCGTAACATTTTGAAAAATGTAGTTGGTCAAGGCCATACGACCTAGTATGGCCAGGTTCCGGAACACGCTCTGGGCTCGGCCAGAAGCCCACATGGCAAGGAATAACATGGCAATCCCTAGGGCCAAAGAGGTGGAACCTACGTGATATACTAGGGCCTGTAGCAGGCCGATCTCGGTCAAAGCATAAGGCGTTCCGATCATACCTTTTATGACTGCATAAGCGAATGAAGTAATTAGTCCAATAACCCCGATCCAAATGGCACTATTAGGAACGGATACCTCATTCTTTTGGATTTTGGGCAACCAATGTCTAGCTATTAAGATACCGATCAGAAAAAGTCCTAATACCTGAAAGTAACGCCCCGATAGAAGGTAGCTCATGGCACGAGGAATCGCATACAGCACATTAACGGCACAAACCTCCAGAGCCGAGTCTGAAGTTCGCATAGCTAAGAGAGACAATTCTCCAAACCCCCACTCAGCTTTCAGTCCTGTAGAAACCCGCCGCAAAGATCCCCAGAAGGGAGCATCTGGTGTTAGGTAGGTAATCAGGTGAATCAACAAGGGAATAAATAATAAAACTGCTATCCAACGCACTAGGGTGCGATCCGAGCGATAGAGAAACAAAGGCAATAGCATCCCCAACAGACTGTAAAGCGTCAGGATATCTCCATTCCACACCAGATACATATGTAATAATCCAATACAGCATAGTACTAGCATGCGTCTATACCAAAAGGCACGGAAATTGACGGCCGCATCGGTGAATCGTTGAGCCTGCAGCGCAAAGCCAACCCCAAAGAGGATAGAGAAGATCCCATAAAACTTACCCTCTACAAACCAATCAATGAAAAACAATACTGCCCGATCCAAGATAGGTAGCACTATAATCTCCTCCGGGCTCAAAGTATTGTACCCTATGAAGCTATAGAGATTCGCAAAGAGAATCCCAAAAAGGGCAAATCCTCTAAGCGCATCCAAGACCTGTATCCGCTCTGATCCAGTAGTTGGTTTGATGTTTGACATAGTGTGCTATTTAATTCTAGTCCGCGACTAAAAGTAGTTCAATAATTCGCCTTTTACGACGGGCTCATTCTTAAGTAGTGCGACTATAGATTCTCGTGTCTTTCTGTTGCGTCTTTTCCGTCCAGCCGTCGCCTTACTTGAGTTTCAACTATGGATTATTGAAGAGGAGTAGAGTTATGTTTTTACCTATACTTTACCCTTTTTTGCACATTCATCACAAACGCCCTCAAAAAGCATAGGTATTTCTTGGATTTCGAATGATTTCAATTGCGAGATATAATTCTCGGGGAGTGCCGGTAGGCACTGAATCACATCACAGTATTTGCATTTCAAATGGGGATGAACAGCGGATTCGTATTGATGAAATACATAATAGGAACTTCCCGAAGCAGAAAGGGTTTTTGTTAAGAACCCCATGTCAACAAAAGTATTTAAGGTACGATATATCGTCACGCGATCAAAAATCTTAGAAAAACGACCAAGAATGGCATTGAGGCTATGCCCGGCTGGATTGTGTACGAAAAATGAAAGTACTTCCAGGCGCGTCGTAGTTAGTCGGAGTTTTTTTTCTCGAAGCATCGCCATTGCTTTCTCGTGCATCATAGCCAAAACTGTTGTTTAGTTAGATATGGATGATCAAACTGGATTCTTGAACTACTATCTAGTTTGACAAGGGTCAAATTGTGTTCTAGCTAGCCGATAGGATAACGCATCGCACCAGAGCATGCCTTACCTACTCACTTTTGTTCTTCGGCCTCTCGGAGGATGTAGTAAAACTCATTTGGGTCATTATGATTTAAATACAAAGTCCCCCTGAATTTTTTAAAGTCGTCCATCTTATAGCGCTTCCTACTATCCTTCAGATACATACTGATTACGGAAGCAGGACTTGCTTTCCCACAAAAGAAGCAATTGGCATAAGGGTTAAAGGATAATGACAATAAGTCCTCTTCCTCATCAAATGGAATGACATAGCCTTTTATGACCACCTCCTTCCCGTGCAGTTCCTTCACAGCTTCCGTAAATACTGGCGAATACATCTCCATGTCGAGATCCTCGAAGTACTTTAATTTATACTCAATATTGATCAATACGCGCCAATCTACCTCAATGGGTTCTGATGGTAGGGGTGTAGCTGGATACTTTACAAACTGGGGCTTGAAAGTTGGTGTCTCCTCAGTTAAAAAACTGTTCCCAAATGGTTCATCCCGTTGATCTGTGAATCTCTTGATTGAAGGGGATGCTGCTTGATGGATCTTTTCTGTATCTCCCGCTCCTTTTGCTACTGGCACCATAGCCATGTCATGCCAATTCGCTTGCCCAAAACCTAATGAATGATCACAGATCCTGTTCTGGGTAAAAGTGCCAGCAAGTAAGAAAGCCGCAAGAAGGACTTTTAATGTTGTGCTCATTTAGGTTCAATTTTCTGACAAGGTTCCTGAAACATCCACGCTCATCTCTTCTCAAGCAGGTAGTCATAGAAGACTTTAGGAAGATTCATGGGGTATTTTTCGAGTATATCGGTTGAACATTTTCTCAAAAGCGTCTTTTTTCAGTCCGCGGCCGATAAAGACTAAATGGCTTTTCTTGGCATCTTCTGGAGCCCACGGGGTGCCATCAGTAACCACACAACTGGTTCGTACCGATTGAATAATGACGCGATTTGGATAGTCCTGTACATGTAGAATCCCCTTTATCCGATATACTTGATCCCGGTAAAGGTTGATCAAGCGATGCAGTTGCAAAGAGAAATAATCATCCAAAATGAAAGGTTGATCAAAAACCAGCGTGAAAGTATTGACCTTGTGCCGATTACCGGTAGCCACTGAAGCTGGATCATACACTAGATCCTGCCGTTTCCCCACATTTGCCAGTCTGGCTTCAAAAGAGGCGTTATCACTAATCTTTATTTGAAGAATCTGCTCAATCGGAAAACGACCGTTCTCTCCGGTAAGCGTAAGGGCATTAGGGTTGATGGACTTCATCATCTTCGTCAACTCGGGCAGATAGCTACTGTTGACCGTGTCCGCTTTATTCAACAAGATTACATCTGCCATCACGATTTGGCGCAAGGCCTCTTCCGTTTCCTCCAACCAATCTTCCACTAAGCCAGCATCTGCCACACAAACCACCTGTTCCAGCTCAAAATATTGCCCCACCCTTGGATCTGCCAAGAAGACTTGCACAATAGAACTAGGATCTGCTACACCTGTCGTTTCAATAACTAATCGATCAAATTGGTCTTGTTTTGCACTGACTACCTCCAAGGCATCCAATAATCCATCGGATAAAGAGCAGCACAAGCAACCAGCAGTGAGTTCAACTACCTCCTCTACACCTGTCTCAACCAAAGCCCCATCCACATTACTTTTCCCCACTTCGTTTTCAATTACCATGATCCGTTGTGAACTTTGCTCCCGGATGAAGTGATTAAGGAAAGTCGTCTTACCTGATCCCAGAAAGCCTGTGATTAAGGTTACCTTCTTTGCTTTACTTTGCATGTGTCACAAGTCTTGATTGTATCAATAAATATTAAACATTTAGTGCAACATCGTTGCAAATATAACCAACGTATTACTTATTGCAATAAAGTTGCATTAAATTGTGCTCTGCTAATGATCATCAGGATAGAATTACTGTTTCTGTAGGTATTTATCATTGGGGTCTAGCTGCAGGAATTGGACCTCCCGTTGATACCTTTACCTTAACGATAACTGAAGAACAAAAGGCACAAAACAGAAGTTTCATAGTGCTAAGCTTAAATACTCCGTAATTCTACCTAAATTCGGAATCGTGGTACTTATCACAATTCGGAATTGTAATCATACATATTATTATCACTTAAGCCATAAAGAATGTTTCTTAAGCTACACCACTTTTCTTACTTACTCTTCCTCTGCACATTTGTAATCATCAGCTGTAATACTGGAACAGGAACAGAATCCGATTCAGCCGAAGAAGAACTGGTCCAAAAGGCCCTGGAAATCCATGATCGTGTGCTCACTGTCGATACACATGCAGATACGCCCTTGCGCATGATTCAGCCAGGTTTCGACATGGCTGAGCGGCACGACCCTAATGAGACGGGTTCTAAAGTTGATTACCCCCGAATGAAAGAAGGGGGGTTAGATGCCATCTTTTTTGCCGCTTTTGTTGCTCAGGATATCCGTGATGACGATGGAAATACGAGAGCTAAAGCCTTATGCCTTCAAATGATTGACTCCATTGTTTCTTCTACTCAAAAGAACGCGGATATTGTTGGACTAGCACTCAACCCTGATGATGCCTACGCCCTCGAGAAAGAGGGGAAGCGAGCCATCTATATCGGCATTGAAAATGGCTACCCGATTGGTAAGGACCTTTCCAATGTTGCCGAGTATTTCGACAAAGGCGTCCGTTACATTACGCTAGTACATTCCTCCAACAATGACTTGGCAGATTCCGCTACTGATCCAGACGGAACGGAACATGGAGGTATTAGCGAATTCGGAGCAGAGGTTGTACAGGAGATGAATCGCCTAGGTATTATGGTAGATGTTTCTCACGGTAATGATAGCGTATTCTATGATGCTATTGAACTATCAAAGGCTCCGATCATCGCCAGTCATTCCAATGCCCGAGCGGTAACCCAGCATGATCGCAACATGACCGATGAAATGCTAAAGCTAATGGCGAAGAATGGAGGAGTAGTACAGCTTACCATGTTAGCTGACTATCTTCGAACAGCTCCACCTAATCCCGAAAGAGACTCCGCAGTAGCCGCACTTAGAGCCAGCATGAAACCGATCAGTGAAATGACAGATGAAGAGCGAACTGCCCTGCGGCAATCTTTTCAGGAACTCAATGAGAAGTATCCTGCTCCTCCGGCCACTGTCAAACATGTGGCAGATCATATAGACCATATCGTAAAAGTTGCTGGAATCGATCATGTGGGCATAGGATGCGATTTCGATGGGGGAGGAGGAATCGAAGGGGTTTTCGACGCCAGTGAAGTCATGAACATTACGATCGAATTGGTTAGACGGGGATACACCGAGGAACAGATTGAAAAGATTTGGGGTGGTAATTTGGTTCGTGTCTTTAAGGAAGTTCAGGCTGTTGCAGCTCAGATACAAGCTGCTGGATAGCCCTAAAATAGTAAGACTATGTACAGAATGTTGTACGCCCTAATACTTTTGGTAGAGGCTGCTGCTCCAGCGGCCTCTACTACCGCTCATCCCTTGAGATTGTCATTATGTGAAATTGAATACACCGCTAAAAAGCAGGTTATGACAATCAATCTGAAGCTCTTTCTGACGGATGTGAATGAAGCATTGATTTTTGATCCCTACAGCAAGGAATTGGCTTTTTGTCAACCGAATGAGCCGGCTAAAGCGGACCAATTGCTATTGGATTATCTGAACAAGTTTTTCTACGTGAAGGCCAACGGGAAAAAGATCGAACTACGCATCCAGCGGAAGAAACTAAGTGGAGAAGGAGATAACACAGCATTATGGGTCTACTTTGAGCATAAACAGGGTCAATCCCTAACTTCCTTGGAAATCAAGAATGCAGTTTTCACGGATCTATTCTTTGATCAAAACAATATTGTTTATGCTCATATCAATGGTAAATCCAAAAGTTTAATGCTCAACAAAAAAACACCTGCTCATCAGCTAACTTTCTGACATGCACCCCTTCAATTTTTATCTCAAACTTGGGTTTGAACACATTTCTAACCTAGCAGGCTATGACCATATTCTCTTCTTGATCGTACTCTGCGCAGTCTACCGAATCCAACAATGGAGAAATATCCTCATTCTTGTAACGGCATTCACCATTGGTCATAGTGTGACCCTTGCTCTAGCCGCCTTGGAGACTTTTTCGATCCCTTCCAACATCATCAAATTCCTTATTCCCGCCACGATATTTATCACTGCGCTCCACAACGTCATTAGTGAGCACCCAACCGGAAAATCTTCGAAAATGGGCCGAAACTATGCTATGGCTTTGTTCTTTGGCTTCATCCATGGGATGGATTTTTCTAACTACTTCAAGGCGCTTTTGATGGATCCTTCCTCCATTGTGACACCCCTGCTGGGTTTTAATATCGGCATTGAACTGGGGCAACTACTGGTGGTATGCTTTATCGTTGGCATTGCCTTTATCTTCCTAAATGTAATCGGAGTAAAACACCGTGCTTGGAACCTCTTTGTTTCCGGAGCAGCTGCGGGGATGTCCCTGATTTCCATGCTCGAGAATAAGTTCTGGTAGATTGTAAAGAAAGGAGTTCAGCCGAAAGACAAGTAGAGTGAGCACGCCAGAAGCTGAAAATAGCTCCCTTGCTACCCCAAAAGAAAACCCCTGCCTCCGAGAAGGGGACAGGGATTCTCAAGATCGTATTCGTACAACCTGATCTTTAGAAAGTGTTCTTACTATTATCGGTGAATTACCAGGCGTTCTGTGATAACTTCCTCTTCAGTCTGGATGTTGACCAGGTATACACCCGCTCCTAGTTTTCGTACATCAAGTGTAGCTTGATCAACGCCTTCATATTGTCGGCGGAGTACCTCCTGGCCGTGCATATTAAAGACGGTGATTAGACTCATCTCATCCGCGACCCGCACATTAACTAGATCTGATGTTGGGTTTGGAGAGAGTAAAACATCCCCTTCAACTTGATCACTCAGGTCATAGCTCTTAGCTGTTGGTATCTCCTCAATCGTAACTATGGCACCAGTAGCAGAACCTGATGATAGTGATCCAGTAACTGTAATCTGATCAACATAGATTTGGTCTGAATTAGCACTAGCATCACATTGGAAGCGGAATTGCGCCCCATCCGTGAGATTGTACGATGAAGCGGGCAGGGTAACCGTTGCTACGTAGAAGGAATTATTGTTGAAGTTGGTTCCGCTAGCGTAGGATGCCACCGTTTGCCAGCCAGATCCGTCATTATATCGCACCCAGAAGTCTTCTCCATTCTCCATGCTATTGGGATAGAAGTAGAAGTTTATTTCAACGCTACCTAAGCCAGCCAAATCATAAGTTGGTGAGGTCATGGAAGAAGCAGTCCCACTATTATCCCTTATGCGAATGGAATAAGAACCCTCGTAGCTAAAGCTGGAGCTACGGCGAGCACAATCGCTTCCTCCATCAATCCAGCCGTCCCAGCCTGATTCAAAGAAATATCCTTCCGTAAACGGTGTTCCACCACCACCGGTACAGCCTGTAGTAGATCCTACCTCGGTATCTTGACCCGAGGCATTACCTGCTGCATCCAACGCTCTTACCCCAAAGTTATAGCTAGTACAAGCTGTCAATCCAGTTACCGTAGCTGAAGTACCAGTTACGGTGCCTAATGAAGAACCATCTACAAACACTTCATAAGCAGTAACGCCAACATTATCACTAGAAGCATTCCAGGACAGCGATACTTGCGTTTCTTGTTCATTACTTACCGTAAGGTTAGTAGGGGTAGTAGGAGGAGTTGTATCCGGACCACTTACTCCAATACAGAAATCGGTCGCTTCGCTGCCACCAAAGCTGCCACCGCTAGCCAATACTGTACCGCCATTGGTCAGCGTATAAGATCCATTTCCATATTGGCAGCAAATACCATCGCCATAAGTATCATTAATGGTAAAAGTGTAGCAGTCATCTACCAAACAGATTTCTTCTGTAATTGTAGAGCCGTTAGGGGAGCTACCGTAAGTTCCTCCACTAGCAATAGTTGCGCCAGCATCGTTGGTGATTGTCCAACTGGTCTCCTCAGGATAGTTGTCTAAGGTGATGGAAAGCGTAACCTCTGTTCCATTACAACTAGTAGGACAGCTAGGACAATCAGGACCACCACAGTCTACCCCCGTTTCTTGTCCATTCTGGATTCCATCAGAGCAAGTTGGGCCGCCACCGCCAGCTGCCTGCAGTGCTCCGAAGGCATTTACTCTACCATTGGCGTACTCATTGTCATCACCTGGGGGGCCCATGTCAATGGCGGTAGAATATAGAATATTCTTGACCTGCGAGGAGGTAAGACTTGAATTATACCCCAATACTAGAGTGGCAACACCAGCCACCACTGGACAAGCAGAGGAAGTTCCTCCAAAGCTTGAGGTGTAGTTGGAACTAGTGTAACCAGGACTGCCCATGCGATCCGTAGTCCTTACTCCGGCACCAGGTCCACCTACGTTATTGGAGGGTGCCATGATATCGAGTGCAGAGCCATAGTTGGAGTATGCAGAGCGAACTCCAGTATTGGCAAAAGCCCCAACGGCAATTACATT
>CAJXPD010000366.1 GCA_913057785.1 uncultured Lewinella sp.
AAAAGAGGAAATCAGCGGAGCTACCCGTGATAACTTGACCACTGGTTTGTTCTACTAATTGATACGTAAAAGGCGCTGGAGTGTCCAGGAGCTGTACTTGAATACTACCATTAGCAGCACCTACACAAGGATGATTAGTTGCTACCAGTACGTTCTGGCAGACTTCCACTACCTCTTCGATGGAGCTGCAGGCTGAAGGGTTATTTGCGATTAGCTTAGCCCCACCAATGGCGTTTTCAGTTGACAATAGCGGTTTTATGGCACAACAATCAACTAGGGATTCATTGTCTGTGATCTTGCACTCTCCCGCTACAAGCTCAACATTGGTAAAGCCGTCTAGATGAAAAAGAGAAGCATTATTGGTGATATGCCAATTCCCGCCAATCGAAATTAAACCCGAAAAGGGACTAGTATCTGTAAACCCTAAGTTCCCAATGAGGGTGAAATCACCACCAATAGTTGTTAGCTGTGCCAGGCCCACTAAGGAGAATAGTTGGGCATTGAATTCAATCCTAAGGCTATTTCCAATTTGATCCAGTGCTGTAAATGCATTTACAGCGGTAAGTTTCGGTTGCTGCCAGATATTTAAGTCTCCTCCTAAGTTTTCCAGGTTTTCTAAACCATTGATAAATAGCAATTCAGGATTGGAAACGATGGTTATATTTCCACCCACTGATTGTAGGTTGATAAAACCACTAACATAGGTAGAGATAGGGTTATTATTAAAGATTATATCCCCGGTAATGGAGGTTAAATTCTCAAAACCTTCAATGTACAATAACTTTGCATTGCCCTGAACGTCAAGATCTCCACCTATCCTTACAAGGCTACTGAATTGGCTAATATCCTCCAACAAAGCATTACCTACTACTACTAGATTCCCACCAATTTCTTCCAAATTCGACAGCGGAGATAAATCAACAATAGGATCCGAAAGCCCGCCACTTCGGATCAACAAATCACCAGTAATAAGCTGAACATTAGGATCAAAGTTATTGACCGATTCTTGGGATTCCAGGATTATGGTCTGCGCTGATAACTGCGCACCTAGTAGGGTTAATATGAGAGCGTACTTAAAAGCTATCCGCGCCTTCCAGTCAGGTAGAGATAGTTTTGAGGTATACTCGAGTATCCAGGAAATGCTATGCAACTTGCATCTCATGATGAGTTTCATCTAGTCTCTTAATTTCACACCTGAATATATAGCTATAATAAGGAGAATGGGAGGGTTTGAATCCATTATCAACCTCTTTCGTAACTCTCCTGTCCAAATTTAGATCGTTTTAGAAGTTCTCAAAACCAATTCTTCTCTAATGACTGCTTCAAGATCGATGGTAAGGGTAGATATAACATTCTACTGAAACGCTGTCGCAGGAGGCCTAGATTTTTTTGGACAGCCATCTCTATCGCAATCTGATCAATGAGATTTCTGTAAGATCAGTCACTTATTCACCGTAACTCCACCTTGTCTGTAGATCAACCTATTATCCAAATATTGGCTGTATTTGCACCATCTATTTTTTCGCTAGCAATCCTTCCTTCTAGCATATTGAACGAAGAAAAAAGCAAATTCAGACACATAGTTTAGACACTAGCTAAAGGCAAGTTTTCAGGAATTGGATTCATCATCTAGAGACCTTTTTTGAATCTCTTTTAGTTCTAGGTTGTCTAACTCATCTAGAAGGTCTTTTTCTTTCATGAGCTGTTCCTTCAATTCTCTTTTTCTCTTCAATTTTTCGATTTCTTGTTCTAATTCATCTTCTTCCCAATGGGGGTTAATTCCAAGCGCACCCAAGTTTTCTGTACCAAAAACTTTAAAATAATGAATGGCGATGCCGATGCCCCAACTCAAACCCACAATTATGACAGGAAATATGTCGCCGTTATTGTCATACTGCATGATTACATACAGTAGCCCAATTACAAATGCATAAGCCAAAAAATGATAAAAGAATCCTTTTTTCGCTTTTACTCTGGTGTGGGCTTCATTATAAATATCTTCGTCTTTCATGGTAAAAATATTTATGCAATCTTCTGGTTTCTATACTAGTTGAATATATCCTTTGACCTGATACAAACCTCATCAGTCATGTATAAGGCACCCTCTAAAGTAGTTGATTTCATGAGATCATCAAGGCGTTGAGTAGACTTTATGAAGTTATTGGTCCTTCTTTCTAGTTTTTACCGAGAGGAGGATATGAACTCCACTTGAAACGAATGTGGATATGTTAGCTAGGTGATGTATCATTTCCGTCGAAGCTCATACAGTTTCTCTAAAGTTTTGATGTATTGTCCAAGGTCTTAATCGCTAGGCATCTCCATTTTCTCAATCTCTTCAAAGATTGCCTCTTCATAATTCACTAGATCATAAGTCATCAGTTCTATCGAACTAAATGCATCGATAACTTTGGATGAAGAGTTTATATTAATCATCCTCTTGAGGATTGAGTTTCCAAATTCCAGATACTCTTCTTGATAACTATAAATCCTTGACACATCTCGAATAAACCCGATATCATATTCTTTCACTATGCCACTGATCTTAGCTGCTTCAAAGGCGGTACTTTCTAAGTTGGCCAGTTGGACTCCCTTCCACCCCTCTATTTCACTGTGTTTAAATATTTTATTGCCGACATAGATCTTGAAGAAATCTTCCTGATCCAAGTTTTCGGCAATACTGTCAATTGCTATCCTTATCAATTTATGATACTTTATGGTATTCCCCAGTCTCTCCTTATTCCCTCTTAATTCTTCAACTATAAAGTTTATGGATTTTTCCTTTTCTCTTTTAATTCTCTTTTCACTCTGTATTTCACTGGCATAAACGCCAAAAAAGACGCCAAAAACTACAATTAATAGTTCTACCAAGTACTTCAATATTCTTCTAGTATTATGCTTCATCTAGTCCAATTTTCAATAGTCTTATACAGCAGTCAGCTATATGCCAGCAACTTCGAGGCAAGCCTAGGCATGGAGTGGGTTTGCCGGGTGCTAGCCTCGCTCGCATGACCGAATTGTCATTGTCAGACATATTATGTTTCTTTGGTAATCTTTCGTTCAATCTGTTTGGCTTCTTGCTCTAAAAATCCATTTGGATAACCCACTGTAAGACATTCGTTTAAGTATTGTTGCAAAAAGTTTTCAACGCCACCCAGCCGCTCATACTGCATGGTATGGGCAAGTTCATGAACAACCAATCGCCTTTTATCTGCATGATCCCTATGAAGATATATTCCATATCGAAAGGATGTACCAATTGTATTCGGTGTTGCTAAGCGCGCTATGGTTGCTGCAATCTTTAAATCACCGGTGAGCGGAATTGGAGCTTGATCTCCTTTCCATAATCTAACCTTCTGTATGTCTTTTACTCCGATCAAATAAGCATCTATTTGCTGATCCTCAGTCAAAGGAAATCCATGGGTTAGAATATAATCCTCTTGCTGCTTTACCCAATCGACTGCAAGTGGAAAAAGGTTTTCAAAGTCTATTTCTGATATCATTATTCAAGCGTCTTCAAATCACAAATCTTCAATGGGCACCAGGTTTCGGCAATGGGGCGTAGAGTTCGAATGTCTGGCAAGATTTCGATAGTCAATGCGATATGACAGCTTTTCCTTTCAGAAATAATTGCTCGTGATTAGTTTCTTTTACTTGAATGCCTCGTATCAATTCGCATTATTGAGTAATACCAAATCCCCAAGAAATACTTGTAATCTTCCATTCGCCCTTTACCTTATGGAGGGTCATCAATTTATATTCAGGTTTTTCCATCTTAAATTGATGAAGGCGTAGTCTGGCTAGTGCCACCTTATCATAGATTTCAATACTCAATAGCTCCTCCTTATAATTTGGATCTGCATTATCCGAATCCAACTGAAAAACACTCTCTTTATATTCGCCATCTCTATTGACATACCTGTAGGCCCCATTTTCATGCATCGAAAGTTTCTTATGCTTTATGCTCCCGGTATGATCACCAATGTAAAAATTTTCAATTGTGTTCAGGATAGCCTTACGGTCAGAGAAGTCTGCTTCCAGCTTTATTTGTTCCAAACGTTCCGTTGTCTCTTGTGCAGATAAAGCATAGGTAGCTGCAAAGAAAGACAAGAATAGCATCAAGTATTTAAGCGTTTTTCTGATGGTCATATCTTCCCATTTTTTTATTTTTAAAACAGTAGGACGCTGTGTAGCAGAACTTTACCTTTTGGCTGGTATCAAAGCTGCATAGGAATGCTTCTTTTCTGTTCTGTATCTGCGGTCATCTAGCAATATGTGTATGGAACGTGCTGCGCTTTTCAATTCTTTATATCAACTTTCTTAACTTCTCCATTTGGCATAATGATCATATACTCCTTCTCCGGCTTAGTCTGCTTGATTTCCGGCTGCTTTATTTTGACTCGTAATTCATATATCACTTGAATAACCGGCTCAACTACTAGTGGATTTATTACATAGTCAAATTCCTTATTAATTATCGGCTGGTAGTACAAGGTATTCCTTTTCTGAGATTGATTAACACGTGAAGACTCTCCTTCATTTAAGGAGGAACTGGAATACGCTTGATAGGATTTATAGCTCTCTACGGGGTAGATGATTCTAAACCCTTCCACTAACTCTTTTTCTAAGGAGTCCAATTTTATGGACAACAATTCTTCATATCTATTCAGCTTTTCCTTTACAATCCTATCTGCCTGATCCATCAACTTCTTTTTCTCCTCCTCTATGTTCTTTGATATGTAATCTACTCGTATTAAATCGTATATCTCATCCTCAGAACAAATCCGAACCAATTCGGTCAATTGGCTCGGATCTTCATATTTTACATGTAAATTCTTCTGTAGCTCAAATCCGACTGGAATCTCATTATAGCTTTTCTTGCTAAAGATTTTCTTCTCTTTTTCGTATTCATACTGTGGCGTAAAAGATATCATATCTACTATAACCTCCACTTGTTTCATTTTCTCAATAGCTGTCGATACTTGCTTAATTCTAGCTTCCAATAATTGGTGAGTTTGGTCTATCGTCCTTCCCTTTTGATTGATGTTGAACATGGCTACATAGTAATCTGCTTGTACGTTATTTAACCCTTTGACAGATATTATCAGATCACCGTTTGAGTTGAAGTTTACATTGATATGGCTTTCCTGTAATTGTACTCGACTATTATAGTTTACATTTCCTGATACTTGACAGATAGCATAATTTACAATCAAAGACAGGAATAAGGTATAATGTACTCTCATAAGCTCCTTTATTTCAAATCTTGAATTCCGGTCAATCTTCTATGTCCTACAATTATAGCTAAGGGGTTGAGTAAGTGACCTACCACCCTTTTTCTGTCTTTCAATATCGGTATCTATTCTTCAAAATTCAACTCTTTCTCAATTCGGAGCTTTCTTGGCGAGTCGCGGTTTAGTTCCAGCAATCTCTTACGTCATTGATCACCTCTTGACCCCAAAGTATTCTAAAATGCCCTTTTCATATTCAGTCTAGATCCTTTACTTATTTAACGGGTCTGCTTGCCTATAACATTCCTTAATCTGATTATTAGTCATTAGATATATCTGCGCAAAGGCTGACTTGCGGTCAGAGTATCCTGCTATCTGTTCTTTATTCTCCTTTATCCATTCTATTGCCACATCAACAATCCTTTTGTTGGCTTTGATATGCCCATAATCGCCAACAATACTGGTTACCATTCCCGGCAACTCTAATTTAGGCTCTGGCGCAAAGATAATTTGCGATAGTTTTCCTCGAAACTCCCTTATTTCATTGCTCCACGCTTCAAATTGTTCTGGCATATATTTTTGGTCAATGCTGTGCCTACCTTCATGGGCAAGCATGGAGGCTTCAGTCCTAAATTGCTCATATTTCGAGAGGAAGGCTAATTTCAAATCCTTTCCTGCTAATCCTGTTGAGGCAAGATCACGATAAAGATCATTTATAGCATCGAATCTCATTTTTGCCGCTAAGCCCTTTGCCATCTCTAATTGATTTTCCGTCGAACTACTCAAGAACGCCTGGATTACTTTTTCAGCCTTATGCCGTTGAACAGAATCCGTAACCGTTTTCCAAGCCTTGATGGGGCCACTCAAATATACCTCTCTTACTCGGATTATTTCTTGATCTGTTGCCCATCCGCCGATCGCTTTATGTTCCCAAAACCAGCTTGAAAAACCATTTGAAACCATCATGTCTATTTGCGTATAGGTAAATTCGGGCTCGTAACCATATTGTTTCACTCTTGCTTTTTCCTGATTGACGATATGGCCAAGTGCCAAAACATAGCCACTGTAGTTGCCCGTGCCGCCTGTGAATCCTCTGGCACCAAAATGTTCTTCTGTCGCCTTTAAAAAATCATCTTCGTTATATTCAAGCTGCTTCGTAAACGAGAGCTTGTCCCAGAGTTCTTTTCTCTTATTGCTTAACCCTGTGATATAGCTTGCTTCATCTTCTTGCTCAAGGGCAATCAAGCGATAGTATTCATTGGTCTCTTTTTCAACTTGCTCTAGATATTGGGCGTAAGTAATGGCATCTCTGGTTGTTGCATGATAGCCCGACTCATTGTTATTCCTCTTGACATAAACGGGTATAAATTCGTAAAATCTCGATGAGGCAAGCGCATCAATTAGCAATTCTTGATTAGAAACAGATAGCCTATTGCCACTCCAGCCTTTACAAACCTGATGTAGTTTCATAGCTGAGTCTTGTAAATAGAGACTAACCTGCTGAATATCCTGAATTTGAAAGTAAGATTGCCAAGCCTTCATTACCTGATCACCATCCTTTCTCAATAGCGCTATACCCAATAAAAGTTTAGATGGTACGGGTAAACCTGCATCCGCTTCTAAAACCTTAGCAAGTAGCTTGGAAGTTTTCATTAATAGGATTGTATCGATCGCCTTACCCCTAGCTATTTGGTCTACTGAAGAGGCATAGATTCCTTTCGCATATTCAGTATTGGCCTTATTAACTTCATTTTCTGATTGCGCAAATGCTCTAGCTTTTAATGCGGCAAGTAAGGCCTCATCTGAATGCTGGGCTTCTCTCTCAATCCTGCTAAGGAGCATCCAGGTTTCGTATGGTTCTATGCCCAGTGAATCAGCCTTAAGCAATCTTGCTTTTGCTAAAGCATAGTTTTGATAATATTTCCAGTCCTGGTGTGCCAGTCTTCTTAATGCTTTACACTTTTGTGCAGGCTGAATCGTATCAACGGTTAAGATTGACTCCAATATGGAATGTGACGCTTTTAAGTTGAAATGGTCATAAGCTGCATCTGAAGATGCGATGGTATGCTCTTGTCCCTTCGCAATATAGCAGATTGAAAACAAGAGCATGAGAAGAAGTAATCGCCTCATCTTGGTTGGATTATGTTGAATGTCCCCTGAATAGATAGTTGACAAACTTAGACCGGATCTACAAGGTAAAATTGTATCAGATTAACTATTTGAAGAGCGTGCTAAATGGATGAGGTGTAATCTTAAGGTAAGCTTTAATACTTTTCTTTATTTCGTGGTGCAAAACCCGGTCCCACTTGCCTAACCGAGGTATAAATAGATCATTCTGCTTTCACAAGTCTGCTCTGTCTACACGCTGTCATGTGTTGTACTTAGTTTTTATCTTCTACTCTTTTAAGCACTATTTTGTCAGGTTCTCTTGAACCATAATTGAAAATTCCTCTTCTTTTGGAAAGAACCATTGTTTTCCGATTAAGCTTTTCAATTTCGTACTCTATTGCAAGGCCTTCACTAATACTTAAAATCATCTTTTGATTATCAGAAAGTCTTACCCAATGTGTCTTACAAGAATTATTCTCAACAATGTATTTGTAATTAATGGGATCGATTGCACATAGGGTGGCATTAGAAAAACCAATTTTGAACCCTATAAAATCTTCTCCCTCAAATTGGTATGCTTCAACATCTGAAGTACTTTGAATTTCTAAAATATCTCTAATTCCACATTGATTCAGTTTTGAAGCATTCACTCTTTTCCCGTTGATAACTACATTTTTGTATTCCCAATTTCCATTAATTATATCATCTGATTTCATGTTTGATTGACCCACCATATCGTGTGATACGTTTCCAATCACCATCAGTATCGTAAAAAGATATTTTATCATCGTAATTCCAAAATTGAGCACAGCGGTCGGTGCCAACTGAGTACGTGCCAACCGGCATGTAGGTAGGTATAAACTGGCATACATTATTGGCAATAGTTTCCTATTCTATCACCCTTATTTAGCAAGTACAAACTGCCATGAGATACCATATTTGTCTTCGCACCATCCGAACTTCTCCCCAAAACCATAATCTCCTTCCCCTTTATAGTTGTCCAGCGGGACCATTATCTGTCCCCCGTTTGAGGAAAGCTCTTCGAAAATTGTTTGTATAAATTCATCAGAATTATCAATGATGAGAAATGATACAGCAGGCGTAAAGGACCAATTGTGGTTATAACTACTTTCAGAAACCATATACTCGGTTCCGTTTAAGGTAAATACACCATATTTAATGAGTTCAGGTGTGCCTCCAGCTTCTCCTTCTGAATACTTTACTATACTCTTAATTTCTGAATTTGGAAATATGGATGTATAGAATTTTATTGCTTCCTCAGCCTTTCCGCATTGATCCCCTACGAAAGTTAAAAATGTTGTTGCGTTCATATTTTTACTTTTTTTCCTCCCTTAATATTTTTTCCATTTTACGCCCTCTTGCCAATTCATCAATCAGCTTTTCCATTTGTCTACATTGTTTATACAATTCAAATTGATCCTCTATTTCTTCAATTCGATAACCACAAACGACTCCTTTAATCAAATGAGCGTTTGGGTTTATTTTAGCCCTTTGGAAAAATGTTCCAAAAGTCACTTTTTCATCGATAAGGGCTTGTACTTGATCTTCATCAAAACCTGTAAACCATTCTAGAACCTGATGGAATTCTTCTTTCGTTCTACCATTTTTCTCCAATCTATTCAGGTATAGTGGATAAATGGATGCAAATATCATATTAGCAACCTTTTCATTTTTTTCTGCTGTAACTTTCATATATAGTAATTTTTTATTGTAGGGTTTTTAATTACTGCTAAGGATTTGTGTATGTGGGTTGGCGGGCTTTTGCCCGACTTGAACACCATACACTTTGTTAGAGTTCTTTTGTCAGTTGGTTATGTATTCAAAGTCTTCTTTCTTGGTTAAATATTCAAGTGACAAAACCCAAGTTATCTTCATCGCGAAAATTATTTTTTGCATTATTGGCATATAGTCCAACTGAAACCTTGCAAAGTACATGTAAGCTCCAAAATAAAATGTCGACAAGAAAGCTATTGACATCACCTTCATCGATGTTAATTTTGATTTGCTTACCATTACGGTGATATAGAAAAATATCAGAAGTGTCAGTATGCTTGACAAAGTCACCATAAGGTCATGCATGGAAGGGACAACAGTTATAAATCCTAGTATTGTTGCTAAAATCCCAAAATATTTAATCACAAGTGAGGCACTTCTTATCTTGATTCTATATGAAAAATTCACAAAAAACAAGCCAAAACTTGCAGTGAGGAATAACACGCCTAAAATTGCCAAAGGTCTTGCTGTATTTGCTTCTCCGTTAACTGCCAAAGGTCTGAGTAAATTGCTTATATAATTATTCGCCCAATCATAGCCTTCTGAATTTACATTTTCGTAGGTTCCTCCTGGATAATACATTGTTGATATTACCAGTAGAAGAGTTCCAATGATTACACCAAACAGGACGGAGTATTTTTGTATCATTCAATTTTCATTTTACAGATCCACTTTGGGTAGACCTTTATACATTGTGCTTAATGTACCCCAACCGTCTGTCGAGGTGACGTACTGTCGTTTAGTTGATTTCCAATATCGTTTGTTATTCGCCGTAAATCAACTCCGTTTACATTCTTAATCCTTTTTCCATTCGGCAGCATGGTCGCAGATGCTATCTTGGCGGTTGTCTCGCCTTACTTTTAGATTGTGGGTTTGACTTAAAAGATTTCAGTTACTCACATGTTTTGATAGGAGTCAAAATATATACTAAGGGACCATGTATGCGAAAAGCGCCCCTTCCCCATTATTCAATACCGGCATCTATACTCCGAATTTCCACATCAATCTATCTAAGATCAACTATACTGCTGTTTGACCACAGACTCAAGCTTGGCAGTTATTTGTTATCTGAAGATTGTGACAGCAACAGGAATCATCTCAATTTTTTCATTCAAAAGGAAAATGGTAGGTCTAGGATTGACTCTACAGTTAGAACCGCAATTAACATGAGTCATCCCGAATTTTGAGCGAGGAAG
>CAJXPD010000367.1 GCA_913057785.1 uncultured Lewinella sp.
CGGTCTCACTTCTGGAGGTTTTCTATGTTTGTACCCCTCTACTACTTCTGCTAACGCTCGCTCTCTTTCCTTCCCAGCGTTTGCACTAGGTTTTGTTTCAGCATTTTCCTTACATTTGGTATGCCCGTCTGCCATACACCGACTGAGACTTTAGTCCTTTCATTCGTCCAAAAAATAGACAAATGCCTAACCAACGCAGCTACTGGGGCTGGGGATATGAAGACTTTCCGTTTCCCACGCAAACGCTAGCCAACTACACCAATATGATGAAACAACTCTTTCAAATTGAAAAATTTGAGGAGTTGATCCCCACTAAGGTAGAAGATCTTAACCTCCGACTCCCTCGATTTACTTTGCCAGAGGGACTATCAAATATTTGCTCTAGTACTAATTTCGATCGGGCCAGCCATAGTTATGGAAAGGCATTTAGAGACATCTGGAGAGGACTGCATGGACTGTTTCCGAATCCGCCAGATTATGTGGCCTATCCTAGTACGGAAGATGATATTATTGATTTAATGCAATTTGCTGCGGCCAATGGGGTTTCTCTGATCCCATATGGTGGCGGGAGTAGCGTCTGTGGAGGCACAGAGCCGACGCATAGTAGCCACTATCAGGGCGTGATTTCCGTAGATATGCGGCACTTCGACAAGGTGTTGAGTATAGATGCCGAATCGCGCTCAGCTCACATCCAAGCTGGCATCTTTGGCCCTGCTTTGGAAAAGACGTTAAAGCTGCATGGTTTGACCCTTCGACATTATCCGCAGAGTTTTGAGTTTTCCACTTTAGGAGGATGGATAGCCACTCGATCTGGTGGGCACTTTGCCACCTTATATACCCATATCGACGAATTTGTCCAAGGAGTGACTATGGTTACCCCGAATGGCAAATTGGAAACCAGGCGGCTGCCTGGCTCTGGTGCGGGACCTAGCGAAGAAAGACTGATCACCGGCTCAGAAGGTATACTGGGGATCATTACTTCTGCCTGGATGCGTTTGCAAAGTATACCAAAGTACAAGAAGACCGTCACCGTTTCCTTCCCCACTTTCAAGGCAGGTGCCGCTGGAGCCAGAGCATTGGCTCAATCTGGGCTAAACCCTTCTAATGCCAGATTAATTGATGCGATGGAGGCCTATAGCAACGGCTTAGGGAATGGTCAATCTGCGGTCTTGATAGTTGGTTTTGAATCTCACCAACGGGATGTCACTTATTGGATGCAGGAGGCACTTGCTCTATGTAAGGAACACGGTGGAAGCTGGGATGAAAAAAGATTGACCGCTACGGAGCGAAGTGATAAAGGCGATGCTTGGAAGAACTCTTTCCTTTTGGCGCCTTATCTCCGGGATCAACTAGTTAAACTAGGCTTAGTAGTCGAAACCTTTGAAACGGCTGTTACTTGGGACCAATACCCAAATTTCTATAAGAAGGTCAAACAGGCCACTCAAGATGCCATCCAGGAACATTGTGGAGTAGGCACCGTAACCTGTCGCTTTACTCATATTTATCCTGATGGCCCTGCGCCCTACTTCACTGTCATTGCCAAAGGCACACCTGGTAAACAACTGGAACAGTGGGATGCGATCAAACGAGCAGCTTCGCAAGCCATCATCGATAGTGGTGGAACGATTACGCACCATCATGCCGTTGGCAAGGACCATCAGCCCTTTTATGCCCAGCAACATACCCCCTTGTTTGGTGAGATGCTGAGTGCCGCAAAGAAATCGGTTGATCCGAGTTGGATAATGAATCCTGGTGTCCTTCTGCCTGATAAATCCTGATGTACTATTGTTCAATCTAGTATACTAATGCTTTCTCCTAAAAACCACTGATGAGTAATTCAATAGAAGCCCTAGATGAGCTGTTCCGAGCTCGCCTGTATTTGTATTTCCACGAAGATATGCTGAGTGATAAAAGGACGCAGGTCGAGTGTGATTTTATGTGTGAAAACTTAGGATTAAAGAATGGACATTCTCTGCTAGATCTAGCCTGCGGGCATGGTAGGCACGCTACTGCTTTAGCTAAACGTGAGATAAAAGTCACGGCTTGGGATCTCAATCAGGAGTTTATTCAATTGGCAAGGAAGGCCTCCAAAGAGCAGGGGCTTGAGATAGACTATCAATGTCGAGATATCCTTACGCTGGAGTATCATGAAGAATTTGATGCTATCATTTTGCTTTTCAATACACTTGGATTTTTCAGTAGGGCAGAAGCTCTAGACTTGATGAAGCGGATGTCTAAGGCTTTGAAATCGGGAGGGAAACTCTTTTTAGATATCAAGAACAGAGATCATATCCTGAAAGAATTGGTGCCATTCAGTCTTGTTGAAAGGGGAGAGGATATGATGGTTGATCGATTGTCCTTTGATCCCAAAACGGGTACTACGCTCAATCAAAGGACCTACCTGAAAGATGGAAAACGCTATGAGGTTCCTTTTTCTATGACGCTGTTCAACTATACTGATATTGACCGTTTCTCGAAAATGGCGGGCCTCTCCATCACAAAAGATTTTGGGCACTGGGATGGACGGGCTTTTGACCAGAATTCCCGTCGAATTATTTTAATCTTGGAGAAATAGTACTGGCTGCTACTTGGCCTATCAACAACCCTAATCTAGAAGCTAACCCAATACCTTCCTATTGCGTCTGAGTAAAAAGGAGTCACCTATTTGGAAAGAGTAGCCTTGAAAGAAAAAGCCCCTCGCCAAAAGGCAAGGGGCAATGCGTCTATATTGAAGGTGTGTTATTGCTTCACAATGCGTAAAGTCTCCGTCAAGTGACTAGCTTGAACTAGGACAAAATAGATGCCTGGTGTCCAGCCTTTATGTGGTATAATCACAAATTCCTCATTGAACGGAGCGTCAAAGCGTTGATACACGATACGACCATTTACATCTGTAATTCGGAGAATGGCTCGCTTCATGCTCGGACTTGGACGATCAATTAGCAACCTCAATTCATCTTGGAATGGATTCGGTTTCACGTGAACGTTGAGTTCGGTGGCCAACTCCTTATATGGGGTTGTTTCTGTCCTAGATTCTGCCGCCGGTAAGGTTTGCTCGCCCGAAGTTTTGGTGCTCACGGACTGGTTGTCCGGGCAAGCCTTTATGACGACATCATCAATGTAAACATAATCGGTATTTGAAGAGGCGTCACACATGATTCGGAATCTAGTGGTACTGGTGAAGTTAATGCCGGAGATAATCACGGTTTCATTGTAACGCTGATCATTGACAAATTCATCATCTAGATTCCACTCTTCATAGGTGCTGTAAGACACGCCATCATCCGTGGACACCTGTAACCAGAAGTCCTCGGTTACCTGATCCATGGATCGGGGGAGATAGGAGAAGGAGAATTCTACACTAGCATAACTACTGAGATCCAAGGATTGTGTATAAGTAGAAGAGAATGTTCCAGAGTCATCTCGCAGTCTAACACAATAAACACCACTGTTGGCATAGACTTCGTCGCTACTACTGCGACGACAGTCTGAACCACCATCTATCCAGATACCCCAACCACTTTCGAAGTCTTCCGAGTCAATGATGACACAGTCTCCGCCACCACCACCACCACAAGCACCGGCAGTATCATCTGGGTTACAAGGGTCGTTGTCATCAGGGTCCTCTCCGACACACAGCCCGTCATTATCAGCATCTTGATAGGTGCCAGCGCACCCGCAGTTAGCAGTGTACACGTCATTCACGGTACATGGATCATTGTCATTACAAGCCGTACCGATCAAGCCGTCATCAAAGCCAGGGCATTGATCGTCCTGATCGCAGATGCCATCCTGGTCGCTATCCTGGAAGGTTCCGACACAATTACAATCAGCATCATAGGTGTCATTAATAGTACAGGATTGGCCGTCATTGCAAGCCGTACCAGGGGTACAGGTGACATCGCCAATACATGCCCTGATTTCAACATCATCAATGTAAACCAAATCTCCATTAGCGGAAGCATCACAGATAAATCGGAGTCTTGTGTTGCTGGTGAAGGTGAAGTCATTGATTAATACCTTCTCAAAATAACGCTGATCGTTAACGAATTCATCACCCAGGTTCCATTCTTCCGCTTGTCTATAAGTACTACCGCCATCTGTGGAAACCTCAAGCCAGAAATCTTCGTTGCTGTTGTCCATCGAAGAGGTGATGTAGGTAAAGGAAACTTCTACGCTCGTAAAGGCACTTAGGTCAAGATCATCTGTATAGAAGGAAGAAGAGCTGCCTGAATTATCTCGAATCCGAGCACTGAAATTGCCACTATACGCATTGACGGTAGATCGTGTACAATCTGAACCGCCATCATTCCATATTCCCCAGCCGCTTTCAAAATCTTCAAAATCAATTATCGTACATGGATCTCCACAGTCAATGCCGCTCGCATCCGGAATACAATCATCATTGTCATTTGGATCTTCCCCAACGCAGTAGCCATCATTGTCGGCATCTTGATAGGTGCCTGCACAATTACAATTGGCATCATAGATATCGTTAACGGTACAAGGGTCGTTGTCATTACAGGGTGTTCCTGCCAAACTACCATCGCAACCCTCACAACCGTCTGGAGTACTGTCACCATCTGCATCGATATTGTCATCATGCCCAGGACAGATATCATCGGCATCGCAGACACCATCTTGATCACTGTCCGCATAGGTTCCAGCACAGTTGCAATCAGCATCGTAAACGTCATTAGTGGTGCATGCATCCCCATCATCACAGCTAGTTCCAGCGATATTGCCATCACAACTATCACAGCCATCGGGTATTCCATCTCCATCAACGTCCGCATTGTCATCGGAGCCAGGACAAATATCATCACTATCGCAGACCCCATCCTGATCACTATCCTGAAGGGTACCTGCGCAGTTACAGTTGGCATCAAATACATCGTTCACCGTACAGCTTAATCCATCATCACAGCTGCTACCGGGAGTACAGGTACCTGCATTAGTACAAGCTTTTATTTGCACGTCATCAATGTACACTAGGTCTCCATTACTGGAAGCATCACAGGTGAAACGGAAACGAGTCAAGCTGCTGAAGTTGATATTGGAGATGTTGACCGTTTCGAAGTATCTAATGTTATTTTCAAATTCATCCCCTAAGTTCCATTCCTCATAAATAGAGTAGGTGGCACCTCCATCAGTAGAGATTTGTAGCCAGAAGTCCTCTGTTGAGTTATCCATAGAACTCGCAACGTAAGTGAAACTGATTTCGACGGATTCGTAGGTGCTTAGATCTATGTTATTGGTAAAGAAAGAACTACTTAGGGCGGAATTGTCACGAATTCTAGCGCTAAATCCTCCACTATAGGCATAGACGGAGGATATAGAACAATCACTTCCTCCATCATTCCAAAAGCCCCATCCGGATTCAAAATCTTCAAAGGAAATGATAGTACATGGACTACACTCTCCTGCGCTTGCATCCGGCTTGCAAGGATCGTTATCATCTTCGTCTTCTCCAACGCAGAAACCATCTTGGTCTGCATCCACATAGGTGCCTGCACAATTACAATTGGCGTCATACACATCGTTGATCGTACAGGGATCATTGTCATTACAAGTAGTCCCTGCTAAATTGCCGTTGCAATCGTCACAACCGTCTGGCGTGCCATCTGCATCTGTATCGACAGCATCGTCAAAGCCTGGACAGATATCATCGCTGTCGCAGACGCCATCTTGATCAGTGTCTTGGAAAGTACCGGCACAATTGCAGTTGGCATCGTAAACGTCATTGATGGTGCACGGATCATTGTCGTCACAGCTCGTTCCAGTTAGGCTTCCATCACAGGTATCACAACCATCAGGGGTGCCATCATTATCGCCATCAGCATTGTCGTCGAAACCTGGGCAGACGTCATCGTTATCGCATACCCCATCCTGGTCTGAGTCTTGGAATGTACCTGCGCAATTACAGTCCGCATCGTACACATCATTGACGGTGCATGGATCATTATCATCACAACTTGTTCCATTCAAAGTATTATCGCAATCATCGCAGCCATCTGGCGTGCCGTCTGCATCTGTATCGAGAGCATCGTTAAAGCCTGGACAGATATCATCAATATCACAAACACCATCTTGATCTGAATCCTGGAAAGTACCTACACAATTACAGTCCGCATCGTAAATGTCGTTTATGGTGCAAGGGTCATTATCATCACAACTTGTCCCAGTAAGATTGTTGTCGCAGTCGTCGCACCCGTCCGCGATGCCATCTGAGTCAGAATCAACTGAATCATCATGCCCAGGACAAGCATCTTCTTGATCACAAACACCATCTTGATCACTATCTTGGAAAGTACCGGCACAGTTACAATCTGCGTCGTAAACGTCATTAATGGTACAAGGATCATTGTCGTTACAGCTGGAACCAGGTTCAAGCGTACAAGTCTCTATTCGCACCTCCTCAAATGTAGCTGTACATAATGTACCGTCGTTATGTGAAGTCACTGCCAGGCCTACCAAGGCTTGTGCGTTCATGGAAATGTTTATGTCACCGCCAATCTGTATCCAAGGGCCATTGCTAGTGGAAGTAGAGTAGTAAGCATTAAAGGTGTCCCCGTTTCGCGTGAGTCGCAGAAATTTGGTAGTACCCGTACCTCCAGCTGTTGAACCCGTCCAAGTAGCACTAGCGCCAGTGCTCGCTCGCCATTGGAAAGCTACCTCATTGTCTGGGCGTTGCAATAGGAGAGCCATCGCGGAATTGCTGCCATTGCTGGCTCGGATCATTGGGCCTGCTTTTGCCCATAGATTGGTGTTATCTACGCTGTTTACTTTCGCAATGATTTCAACATCACCAGTTTGAGCTTTATAGATGTATCTAAATTCATCATTAGTTCCCCAAATGTCTGCTCCAGATCCAGTTACTGTATAAAAACCATTTTCATGACAGACTTGACCGGCTGTTTGCACTGAACCAATGTCTTCGGTCGCAGTAAAAATGCCCAGGTCATCACAGTTGGTGACCACACAACTTTCCAACTTAGCATCTGCCCAGTCAGCATGATCACAGGCAATTGGATTACTTCCGCCACTTCCACCATCATTTACCACTAAACGAAGCTCGTTAATCCCCTCAACATCTACAGAAATAGGAACACCATCATCTGCTTGGGTTAGAACCGGACTTTGGTAGGCAAGGTTTCCATCTGTATAGACTTCGAATTGTACTGAACCAGACTCACAAGTGGCATCGTCAACGCCTATATAGGCCTTGAAGGTTTCATAGGCACCACCAATGTTGTAAATGATTTCCGATTCTGCATGTGCTCCTAGGCCCTTGGAAAAACTGGCACCATTGATGGTTAAAGTGGAGCCGTCATTACTCCCCGTTCCTCCATTACTTTGGTCCAATTCCACTGGACCCCATCCATTGGTAGGAGTACCTTCCCAGCTGATATCCGATAAGTAGGTGGTGGTACAGGCAGTTTCATCAATACTGTTGATCCAATCGGTCAGAACATCGATGTATTCTTCATCAATCACATTCTTAGCCAAAGGCGGCATAGCATTGGTTCCGAGGCTATTATCTCGAACCCAGAGCTCTGAGTTGGGTGGGTCTTTGGGCTTGACGATCACATGACCTTCTGGTGTGTTTCGGCCAATGCCAATGGCATTAATCAGGTTTTGACTACCCAACGGGGTCGAGAAGCGAGAATCAAATATTCCTTCCACGCCATTCGGACGGTGACAGTGGGCACAGTTGGCATCCAAATACGAACGAACCCGGGTTTCCAGGTTGGCAGAATTATCATCTAAGGCGACCATTTTCTGGAAACCACTGATCTGGCCCGCGGAGAATCCATTGCTAAACATGCCTAGCGATTGCCAGGTGTTAAGTTGATTATCGGTTGTGCCTGAAGGATAGGTGAGATCTCCATTTAGCTGTCGAGTCTTAACGCCTAAAACAAAGTTTGCATTGGCATTGTGGCAGGTGTTACAATCCGTACGACTGGGGTAATCCCAGACCTGACTGTATTGGGTGCCATTGGCGCGTGTAATGGTAAAGGTCTTAGAATCGCCGCTCGTTAGAAGTTGCGCATCGGTTCCCGCATCATTCCATTTGTACGTTACGCCATAGGCTCCTCCTTCTTCATCAATGATGATGAATCTGGTCTCCACTCTAGCTGTGATTGAAGGATTAGCTTCGTTGATGGGGAGGTCGAAGTGCTTGACAAATACGGTTCCAGAGGGAAACTGCCACTCTCCATTTTCGGAAAAAGTGATTTGTTCCGAGCTAGAATTATGCGAACCATCATTGGGTAGGGCGATCCAACGTTTCTTGGTCGCTCCATCTGACCACAATGGTGTATTAACGGTATAAGGAATTAAGCCAGCTCTAGGTGTGAGACTGGCCATGTCGCTGAAAGCACCAGTTTGAGAAAGGAACTGTGGCGGGTCCGGTACATCGATATCTTGTTTAAGACGGTAGATTTTTCCACCATCTTGATTTGTGCCATACAACTTCAGAATGTACACCTCACCGTTAGAGTCTGTATGGAAAGACGAGATACCACTTTTGCCTCCAACCCCGAAAAATGGAATGCTAGCCACATATACAACCTCTTCATTGTTTGGGTCCAAAGACCATATATTTTGAGATCCATGATCCCCAAATATGTACTTACCTCCCAATGAGCTAGCAAACTTACTGCCTCGATATACAAAACCACCGATAACACAGTTTCCTTCAGAACGATCGTAGTCGTAGATTGGGGGTTGATCAATACCGATTAAGGGAGAAGGTTTAGATTTTGGACCATTAATAGCACCTTCCTTGTAGGGCCACTGGAAATTAGCCCCCTTAACGGCTACTGATATTTCTTCTCTGGATCCTTGTCCCACATCACCAATCCAAATATCTTCTGTCACAGGATCATAGGTAGCACGGTGTGGGCTTCTCAAACCTAAACCATAAAACTCTTCCAATATGCCACCATTGGTGTCCAGCCAAGGGTTGTCATTAGGGATAAGGTATCCTTGAGTGAAACTATTGGGTAAACTGGCGGGCTTATTCGCTGGGTCAACGGGTTGTCTTCGTATTGGATGACTCCGTGAAGTATTACCGGTCAAATCTATCCGAAGTAACCCTCCCAGTAGGGATTGGTCGATCTGTTGGGCCGTATTGAATTGGTCATTTGCGCCTCCTGCGTCCCCGATCGTGATGAACATGTAATCATCGTTGTCAAAGAACATACCGCCTCCATTATGCCAACAGTGCGTATCAAAAATTTGGATGTGCACATACTCGGAATTTCGATCAAAGGTTTGTTGGCCATCAGGTTTGTTGAAACGTGAAAGTCTTATCATGGCATCATCTCCACAGCCAGGTTGGTCACCATTAGGGTGATATCTATACAGGATATAAATATAACCGCGATTCGGAGAACCCGGCTGGCCAAATTCCGGGTGCAGCACAGCATTCATTAAACCGGAATCTCCATCTGTGTCAACCACATCTGAGAAATCAAGTACCGTTGTTTTTTGACTGGTATTGTTGTCATTCGAGATTTGCCAGATGTAGCCCGGTTTCCCTGCGATGTAGAAACCAGATTGGTCTGGAAGCTCAAGCATGGACAAAGGATCAATGAAACTTAAGTTTGGATATACGACTTCTACATCCCAATTCCCACTACCTCCTCCAGGAGCCGTTGTGGAAAAGGTTCCGTCCAGATAAGCTCCAATTGCGGAAGGAGCATTAATGCCAGGAGCAGGTAAATACGGAGAAATCGTAGCCGCAAATAACAGAAAAGAGAAGATCGTCAACAACTTAAAAGTTCTAGATCTCAAGCGTCTTAGAAAGGTTGAAGTCATAGTGCTGTAGCTTAAAACCGAATACCGAGTTTTATAAATTGTGGCAATGGATCATCTCCATTCAAGGAAATATCCATGACCAAAAGTTAAATCTTTTGTGCTGTGGGGGGACTAGCTGCTTATCTTCAATATGTAGTTGAGCCAAAATCTTAGAGCCAGGTAGTCTGGCACAGCTCTTAAGTTGAAATAGGCCCCAGAATTCAATTCAAAAGAATTGAATTGGGTTGTTGTCTTGAACGGGGACAAATAGAGGGAAGGGGAGGAAAGAATACTGATGCATTGAACGATTATCTTCCCTACAGTTGATCAATTGCTAGTAAAAAAGGCTATTCAATTGACCGATAGTAAGTTAGCAATAATCGTCCTATTGCAGGTAGGCAAAGTTAAGAAAAAAACTTTTATTTATTTAATTTTTATATATGTGTCAACTAAAGCCTAAACGTCAAATAGGGTGCCATGGACACCTGGAGGT
>CAJXPD010000368.1 GCA_913057785.1 uncultured Lewinella sp.
ACTACCCTGCATAATTTTTAAGATTGTACTTAGATTTAATCCCAATAGTACTTCTGAGAATAGGAAGCCTTCCGCGTCGTATCGCTGGAGAGCTTGCAGAGGGAGAATAGTATCTCCTTGATGCCCAGCGGCAAAGCGGAATCCATCCGAGGTGATCCAATGAAATACTCGATCTATAGCCCCTATGTAATGTTCTTCAAAGCTAGGGTTGGCGAGGTTTTGCGCATAGTTCTGGCCAAAGCATAGGGTTAACAATAGGATGGTGTAAACTTTTCTCATGATTTGGGTTGAAGGAAATTGTACTAGTAAGACACATTTTGTTGCTCATCCCCCTAAGTTGATTCCTGATTTAACGAGGCCTTACTTGATTTTTTATCCCCAGGTATAAAATTTCTGCAATAAGATTAAACAATTGATTAAATCATTTGGTTAAAGTAAGTAATGAACATGTTCGTGGTCCGCGAAACAGACTATCTATATCTAAAGCGACAGCATAAACCGCACTTTCACTTGATCTACAATAATATTCTCATAGTAAGCTTTAAAAACTCAATCACATGAAGAAACTAGCTTTATTAGGAGCAATGCTTTGTTTTCATCTGACTAGTATGGCTCAGGAGAAAGGGGACTTAACCGTATTCATAACGGATAAGAAAAAAAGAGCCGAGGGCACTGCTAATATTATGTTGTTTAAGACAGCAGATGGCTTTCCTGCCGATCCTTCCAAAGCAGCTTATCGAGGGCAAATCAAGAATGTGACAGAAAGAGCCTTTTATACCTTTAAAGACATTCCATATGGTAAATACGCCGTGGCTATTTTCCTAGACAAAAACAAGAATGGAAAGGTAGATCGGAATATGATTGGAATGCCTAAAGAACCAGTAGGTGCAGCGAATATGACGAAGCTAGGAAAACCCCGATTTTCTAAATCTCAAATCGAATTGAAGCAATCGGATCAAGAGGTGACCATCAAGTACATGAATTGATAGGAATAGAGGGGCCAATACTAATCCTTACTAAAATAGTTAGGAATCAGCATTGGCCCTAGATAGGGTGTATGATTGACAAGGACTTATCGAAAACATTCTTCCACCACCACCTTTGCCAAGATTTCAGTAGAAGAGAATAGGGGCATTTCTGTGTCAGACTGAGAAATGAACAAGGGTAATTCCGTACAAGCAAGTACAACAGCTTCACAGCCTTGAGCAGCCAGATAGTTGACTCCATCTAAAAGAAGGGTCCTCATTTTCTGGTTTCCCCGACCATGTAGAATTTCTTGAAAAATGCAGTGATCCAATACTTGTAACTCTTCTTCTGGCAGGACCTCGTAGGCTATCCCATAGGAGACTAGTTCATTTTGATAGAATTCACTCCTCATGGTTGTTTGGGTTCCGAGAATTCCCACTTTCCGATATTGAAGTAGCGCAATTTCCTTGCAAACTTCCTCATAGATGCTAAGAATGGGAAAACTGAAATGCTCACGCAAGGGCTGCAAAACTGCATGAACGGAATTGCAGACCATGACGAGAAAATCAATTTGTTCAGCTAGAAGCTTGATTTCCTCCTTTAAAAAGAAGTAGAGCCTTTCAAGATCTTTCTCCTCTAGAATGGACGTTACTTCCCATGTATTCACACTGTTGATGATCAATCTTGGGTTAGCAACCAAGCGCTGGGAAGTACAAATTTTGGTAACGGCGTCATAGAATAATCCGGTGGAAAGTTGGCCAAGCCCCCCAATGACACCTGCGGTCCGGTAGGAGAGGGGAGTAGGCTGTACAGGCCTCCGTCGATTAGCTAGCAGGGGTCTCCTTTCGAAGCTGGGGAAACTAATATAAGTCATAAGATAAGTAGGTGTAAACGTTACTGAATGAGTATAGTGTGGTATCTACCTGCGAGCAAAAACTAGGTCGCAGTCTCCACGAAAACAAATAGATGCCTTCTCTATGGAAAAACCTGCCTTCTCAATGGCTTGGCAAAATTCCTCGTGGCTATGTGTCCAGTATTTCCCGCTTTGCTGCATCTGCCTGATGTAGGCGTTTTGTTTACCTACGACCTTGGCGTGCTTAAAGATCTTAAGCGTTTGCGCGATGCCATACTTACTGATGAGATGCCAACCAATGGCCATCCTCCAAGAGAAGACATTCATGACTCGACCTGGGTCGAGAAATACTACCGGACTTCCTGGACTTAGCCAGGTATGCATCTGCTCCAGTACCCGTAATGGATTAGGGAAGGTATACAGCGCATTTAGGCACAAAAGGCCTTGTAAACTGCCGCCGTTAAATGTGGTATCCTCGATGGGCTGATTCCATATTTCCAAGTTGGTAAGCCCAGCCGCTTTTTTCGCGGCCATGGCATTCATGTTCTTGTTGCTGTCGATGTGTAGGACTAAGGCTTCCGGAAAGTTCTTGGCCAATTCCACGGAATAGTTGCCGGTCCCTGCGCCTAAGTCGGCCAACTTAGAACCAGGGGCAATTTCCCAGCCTTGAATTTCGGACAGGATATTTGTAAAGGTTGCCTGGTAGTAGGGATTGTATGCCAACAGCATGTCATACTGCTGCGCATAAGCATTCCAATCTACCATTGGAGCTAATTCTAATTCGTTCATGATTGATAGAGTAGTTGCATGCAATTTTGATAGCGTTCTAAGTCTGCCTCTTCATAGGCAGCGATGGCGCTACTTTGAGATAGTTTATCCTTGGAAGCAATGGGCGTGGCCAGCAATTGGATCTCAAAGCTGACTTCATCCACCTTCAGCGGATCCGAAATAGAAAAGAAGTTCATGAAGCGCTCATAGAACTTTACATGCCTAGGTCTAACAGCGGTAATTACGTATGCACATTGATCGACTAGTGCTCCTAAGGTTTGGATTCTAAAGAGCAGCATTTGTGCGGTCAATGATCTTCTACCTGTGAAATCTGGAGCCGTCACATAGCGGTTGGATTCCAGGATGGGGGAAGACAGACCGATGTACTGATCTACTTCTGTTTTAAAGAAGTTGATAGATGGGGTTGGTGCCCAGTCGTAACTAGCAGCCCAAGTAAGGCTTCGTACGCTGGCTACAGCCTGGTCATCATACCAGATTAGGAAGGTTCTGGCATTTCTTTGTTCGTCAAAGGGATCAGTGCAGATGGCCTGCTCATTGACGGGAATCGCATCGGCATGGCGGTATGCTTGATAGCGAAGGTGATAGGCTAGCTGGAGACTTTCTGGTTCGATGCAAATCTCTGCAGTGTAACCGTCCACCTCGAAAAGGACCTGATGGTCCAAGGGCTTTAGGGTGCGTTGCATGATACAAATACGGGTTTATTTACTAATCATGTTTAGGTCGAACAGCGCTAGATAGGGATGATTTTTACCGCCACCATCTACCTAGCCATAGTTCTCCTATTCCATATTGCACGCACGAGCCTATGGTAGTGGTTTTTTGCGGTTATACTGGGAATGTGTCTGCTACTCCTTAATTCTGAAAGGGGAGAAGTGTTACACTCTACGAGTGAAAAAATCCCTGGATCCCGCCAAAGGTGATTAGTCCTTGCTCGTCCAGCATCGATTTTAGGAAATCTACGACTTATTCGTCGGTTGATTTTAAGTGTTTGATTTATAGTGATTTAAGAAATGTGTTAAAAGCTAGATAGCTGAGAAAAGGGACTCAAATCATGATCTGAGCCACCTCAAAATGTATTGAGTCGCAAGGAAAGGCTAGACCCTGCATTTTTGAATCGTCAACCGGATGACCCCATCAACTAAGATCAAAGTATTGTAATTATTAAAACTAGGTTCTCTGACAATTTTTATGTTTTGGAGTCACCCTTTTAGCTAAGAGTCTTACTTCCTTTGGGCGCAATTCTTCTAGCTAAAACGCTGCCTGTCCAGCTATCCAGATATACCTGTCCAGCTGGCCAGGACCACAAAAATTGCCGGAGAACGTAAAACTAAAACTGATGAGATATTTCTTAAGCTTAGTATTTACCTTGACTGTTCTAGCGGCTACTGCACAAGTGAAGGGCAACAAGAAGATCACAACAAAAACATTCTCCATCAACGAGATAAACCGAATTGATATCCACCTCTACGCAGATGTGATAGTTGACTGTGCGGCCAAAGAATCAATGACCATAACAGCAGACGAAAACCTAATGGATTTGATTGGCGTGTCTGCTGATCATGGTCGCCTGGTGCTTGATCAGGTAGAATGGATTAAACCGAGTCAAGACATTCAAATAAGAATCGGCGCACCTAATTTGAATCAAATCCAACAATCTACTCACGAACGGGTGCTAGTGAAAAACATACAAACTTCGTCTTTCCGAGCTATGGCATTGGTAGGTGAGATTGTAGTGGAAGGAGAAGCCAAGGAATTGAGAGCAAGTGGTGAGGTAGGGATTGTCAATGCCGAGAATTTTACAGCAGCAAAAGTAAATGTAAACCTTTGGGGTTGGGGAAAGATCAAGTTGAATACTCCAGATCTTATTGAGGGAATAGTAAAGGATGGTGGAACCGTTTTACACAAAGGGGAAAATACCAAAGTTAAAGTGCGCAAGTCGGGCGATGGCAAGGTGTTAAATCCAGCCCAGGAAGTAGCTTTGAAAAACCCATCAGCGGAATTCATTGACATTAAGATCAAGAACAATTCTCCCAACCGCATACAAGCCTATGTGGTAGGCCCTAAGCCAGATGGCCGCAAATTTAGCTATGGCTTTCCCATCAATGCCGGTCAGGTAAAGAAAGAAAAATGGTCGGTTGGGACTAAAGTATATCGGGTGTCAAAGGTAGGTACCAAGAAGAAGCTAGTAGAAATCACCAAGGAGGATGAGGGCCAGGTTGTGCCCCTGTATAGTGAGAAATAAGCCGCAGCAACGCGCTTGGGTAATCACCAGATTGTTTCACAAACCATTTAATCAAAGACCATGTCAAATAATTCTAGTTCGATCCATAATCTTCTATTTGGACAACAAAATTTCACCTCCAAAGCTGTCAACATACCGCTGCTACTCATCCGATTTTACTTTGGCTTTATCATCATGAAGGCAGGTTTAGATAAGTTGCCTTTACCCGATTGGATGACCGAGCAAGTCGTATCCATGGGGTTCCCCTTTCCTGTTTTCTTTGCCTGGGTAGCTTCTTTCGGTGAGTTCGCCTTTGGCGCCTTGCTTTGCTTGGGACTCATGACACGCTTTTCCGGATTTATGTTGGCCATCATTATGGGAGTGGCGAGCTTTGGATTTCAAAAGGTAGTTCCACTTTGGGACATGCATATTGCGCAGATGTTCTTTTGGGTGTTCGCTCTATATGCATTTGTTGGCGGTGGGCGATACTCTTTAGATTACTTGATTTTGAATCAAGGAGCAGCCCGGAGCCACTTTGGGTGGTCTATGTTGGCATTACCGGTGAGTGTGCTGTTATTAGGAGTTGGATTTTATCGTGAGCTTACGCCGGCTCCCCAAGAGGAAGAGGCGGAGACCATGGAAATCTCGTCTATCAACGTTCCAGGCTCTTTCAATAACTGGGATCCTGCCGCCAATGCAATGCAAAAGGTCGATGAAAGCACCTATGTCCTAGATGTGCAATTCGATCAGTCTAGTTTAATAGAGTTCAAATTTACCGCCAATGAAAGTTGGGAGGTCAATTTAGGTGAAAGAGATCAGCCGACCAAAGGTTTCCCGATTTCAGGTACGGCGGAAATGGATGGCGGAAATGATACTGAAAACATTAAAGCCTATATCCCGGCGCCCGGCGCTTATCGAATCAAATTAGATGCAACAACTTATCAATATACGGTCACGGCTACCTCACCATCTACCGAAGTGGAAGATGGACTTTTGACCGAGAACTGATCAATATTTTAAACGGATTTGTAATTAGTTCCTAGTCAGAAAGAGATCACTGAGCCAATTGGACTCCGTGATCTCTCTTAGGAAAAAGTCACTATATCGTTCGATCATTTTCAATGCTCTCAAATAGATCAATATGGTTCCCCATTTGATCGCGAAGCGGGGTGGAGGCTTTATTCAATCTCTGTAGTAGTGGTGCTTCCAGTTCTTTGGAAAGTGCCTTGGCATTTTTGATTAACTGTGCAGGACTGCTGGCTCCGGCTAGGTTACAGGTTAGATTGGGGTTGGCACAGACCCACTTTAGCGCAAGATCTGCCATGGAATAACCGCTTTCCTCACTAACCGCTCGTAGCTCTTGCAATACCTTGTTGGTTTCGGGTTCAAATCCAGGTTCCCCGGTACGAGAGGCAGGGACTTTTCTACTATCAAAATGTCGGGTTCTTCGACGTTTCATCGGGATCTCGTCAAAGGAAGACCAGCGGCCACTGAGTATCCCTTGCATTAATCCCATGTAGCCCATCGTGCCAATCCCATGCTTTTCACAATAGGGCAAGACATCTAGCTCGATGGCTCGGCTAATGAGATTATAGGCCAGTTGATTGATGGCAATTTTGTCTAACTCGGGTAGCTCTGCCATGCGGGGAACCGCAAAGTTGCTGATGCCGATGTGGCGAATTTTACCAGCCTTTTGCAATTGCAGCAGCGTATTATAGACTTCAGCGATGGCCGGAGGGTTCTCGATGCGTTCAGGATCTTTGGTGAAAGACTTAATCGAAGCGGTGTGTACAGGCCAGTGTACCATGTATAGGTCTATGTAGTCGGTCTGTAATCTTCGTAAAGAAGCTTCACAATGCTCAATCAGGATAGCGGGCTGGCAATTGGCTGGACTAATCTTGGAACCAATTATTACTTGATCTCTGGGGATATTGCGCATAATTTTGCCAAGCGATTCTTCACTACGGCCACCATTGTATAATTCGGCAGTGTCCAGGTAATCAATTCCGTGCTCAAGCGCCGTTTTTACAATGGCTTCTTCGTCTTTTAGCTCGCGAGGACCCCAATAGTCTCCGCCACCAAAAGACCAGCAGCCCAAGCCGAGTATCGGCAAGGAGAGGCCCGTGTTGGGGCAAGTACGTCTTTGCATGTGTGTATGGTTTTCGTTTTGTACCGTTTCAATATCGGAACTTCTCAGGACTATTGAGCGGGAAGCCGTAGATAATTTGGAAAGATTAGAGAAATGAAAAAAGGGAAGATACTCGAGGAGAGTACCTTCCCTTTTGGTTGGGGCTTTACTTACGACTCGCCGAGGCGTGTCGCAAGCAATTTGACCCCTTACAGGTTGTACGTTTGGATGAGTTGGGTGGAGCACCTTTCCCACTAGTTTCCTGCCCTGATCGCTTCCATTGGGAAAGTCTGGCGAAGCCATTCCCTCCTGCGTCATCTAATCATTGCATGTCCCCAGATTTCTAGGCTCCGAAGAAGCCTAATCCGACGTACCTAAGCCTTGTTTCCCGTCCTCCAACAGTTGAGGGCCCTCACTTGCTGAAGGCATGTTTGCCATTCCTCTAATCTCCTGGACGAGGTCCATTTGATTGGAGTCCTTTTTGGGTAAACTTGGCCGCTTTCTCTCAGCCAGATAGCTTGTTGACTAAGCTTGATTAACTTTTGTTGGTGATGAACGCTGCAAAAGCCCTCTCATCATCCGGGCGATTCCTCCTCCCGTTCTAGTTCACCTACTCAAGTATCTTTCCTTTTTCATGTCGTTCCTTCGGACTTGACAACTTTTAACCTCTGTCAGACAGGATTTCTCCTAGTCCTATCAGGGGCTTAGCCTAGTCTTCCAGTGCTTCATTAGAAAGTTCTGAAACTTGAATCAGGCAGTGAGCTAGTATGGCAGGTGTCATCCTTCCTTCTGATGTTTGGTAGGAGACTTCTACATTGCTCGCAACAGTCTTTCAAATCTAGTCTAACTATCTTCAGAAAAGACTTCTCTTTTCTGGGCTTTGATGGGCACCTTTTGATTACCTGTGTGATTCAATCGGTGCGCAATACAAAGGTGAAGGAAAATTTGCTATGACGCAAGTTTGCAATATTTTATCTGGCTTAAGTTTTAAACACTAAAATGTTATTTTAAGATATTTTATTATTAAGAAATATGTAAAAATCCATCAATCAGGTGACCTAAGAATACCTGGAAGCCAGAATATGTGGAAAAGGCTGTTAGTTTATGTGGAAAAGATGTGGATAAAAATTAGACACTTTTTTTAGCAGGATACCCAATCAGCCCTAATCTTGGAGCAAATTGTCCATGGCATACTGTAGCGCCTCCTTTGATGGCACTTCAATATCTGGCAAAACGCCTACTTTATCTATCCGTTGACCTTCAGCTGTGATATAATCTGCTACAGGAATAAAGAGTCTTAGATGTTCGTTCACCTTGAAAAAGCTACCAGTTAACATGGCGCCGGCCGTTTTTTCTCCGACAATGGTTCCCTTTTTAATTTTCTTCAGGTGGTGAACCAATGCCTCGCAGGTGCTGCCTGTGTTGTTATTGGTGAGCACTACGACTTCTCCACCGAACACTTCATTCTGATGTGGAGGGAGCACCATTCTGAAACCTTTCTCTTGCTTTAGGAGCTTAAAAAAACCTTGGGCACTCATATCCTGTAGATACTTTAAGCTATTGATTTGAGTGGTACTTGGGAGCTTGTCATATTCTTGATACCACTGGCGCGAGAGATAAACCCCGGCATCTATGGCTTCTGCGGTAAGGAATTGGCCTAACACGACGGCCGCATCTAGGGTGCCCCCTGTATTGTTTCTCAGGTCGATTATGAGCTTTTCATATCCCTCGGTTTTAATTTGCTCCACTAGTTTTGCCATGGCAGGTGCATTGGATACGAAAGAGCGAATGATAAGCTGAACGGTTTGATCATTTAATTTCTTCAATTCAAAGGCGGGTAGTCTTTTCCCACTGCTCTTTTTTCTGTTTGTATTGATCAGATAGAAATGCGTGAAGGGAAGGGCTCGAGCTGCTCGGTTGAATCGCCGAGCAAATGCTTCTACCGTTTCGTTGCTTGGGGACTCCGTCTTCATCTTGTCTAAAAAGTTATCCCAGGAGGCATCTTCTAGCCAATATGGATTGCAGATGTTTTTATCAGTAAGTTGAACGATCTTATTGATTGTCTTAAGTTGTAGATCGCTAGTCAGACTTGCACTTGTTAGGGTTGATTTAGTGGATTGACAACCTATTAGAAGGAAGGACAGACCTAAAATGGAAATCACGATTAATCTTTGCATTTGACTTTTTTTCTACAAAGGAATCATGGATCTCATTGATTGTCAATCGTGTTTTGATGAAGCTGAATCTTCAGGGCTGAATTTGAAAACTTTGGGATCGAATTGAAATTACTGGGCTGAATTTGAAAGCTGCTCTTTCAGTGCTTCATAGTACTTGGGTGAAACGGGCAGGGAAACTTGTTCTGTATTGAGTAGGACAAAGCGTTTTCGAGTATTTCCTGTGATATCACTTACATGTACCGGATTGATAAGATAGGAGCGATGAATTTGTTGTGCTCCGGGAATCTGCTGCTGGAGTTGAGCAAGTGTTAGTCGCAATATCTGCTTTTGGGGAACCCCTCGATCATCCCAATAATGTACTTCCATGTAATTTTGCTGTGCCTTGGCGTAGAGGAAGTTTCTACCAGATAGTTGTAGTTGTTCACCTTTATTCTGACCCTTAATGAGCAGGAAGTCTTCTCTAGTAGGAATGGCTGTGGCGGGAGGACCCTTGAATTTCTGCCGAACCACTGCCCACATGGGAGCTAGGAAAATAAAAAAGGGTAGGCCAAATCCCTTGATAAACGACCACCAACTTCGTAAACTAGGAACGCCACCACTTATGGTGAACACATTGTAGATGTGCGATGCAGTCATCATCACGCCGCCGCCCAATAGTATGATCAGTATCTCATTCCATATCTGCCATCTTTGCCCTTGTTTATGGAAAAACCAGTTTTCCAAAGGAACCATCAGTAGCATAGAAAGCATAATACACGGGGTATAGCCCAATAGCTCCAGGTTCTTGTAAGGCGATTGATATTGGTAAGTATCAAAGGGTTGCAATAAGATCATGAGCAAGGATAAGACAAGCCCCAGCCCCAGACCCGTAAAGGCTGCTCTTTTCCAGTTAGGTACAAAATCCAGTTCTTTCCTCAGCCAGCTATTGACATTCATGTAATTCTTCTCCTTCATTCAATTATGCAGGCAAAAATAAGGATTCTAAACGAAGAGAATATCTAGAGCGTATCTCAAACTATACTTCGGGCCTGTCTGCTGGCTTCAGCCAGGCAGGCTGCCAATCGCGCTTTTAGACCATAACTTCGTTAAAAAAATGTCAGGTAGCTTAGGCTATCTTCCATTTTTTTGCCTCGTTCTGTTCAAAAAT
>CAJXPD010000369.1 GCA_913057785.1 uncultured Lewinella sp.
GCCCAATAGCGTGTATGCGCTTGGTCGGATCAACGGGGCCAGTTGCTGAAGTCTTTTGATAAGCCCATTGTAATAGGGGGCTAGTTTCTGGATCCACTCTTTTGGGATATCGATCCGATAAGGATCTCCCACTGGATGTATACTCTCTGGATGGGAACAATAAAGTTGCAAGTCGTATGGGGTCTTGAAATCGCTTTGTGAATTTGCCAGTTGCCTAGCTGGTTTGAGGGTGAAAATATTGGGATATTCTAGATTGGTGCTATGAGTTATGGAAAAAACTGAGAGGTCAAATAAGTGATCTATTTTTTCTGCTACTTTGTCCAGCTTTTCTTCAATTCTACCTAGGATATCAGTCTGCCTTTCCTTCAAGGTAGAATATCCATTAAGTATTTTGGTGATCGGAAGGTCCTCATCTAATTCTACGTGGTAGTAAGGTCTATTCTTATCTTCTAGCTTAACTAAAGTAGGGTAGTTTAACCAGAAGTTTTTATATGATATTTCCTGTTTGATCTCCATGCTGGAGAACGGCTTATGGAGCAGACGGAAGGTTTGGCGTATACTATATAAATATTTAGCTCTTTCAGTCTGCGGACCTTCGATTTCTATATTGATGATATTCTTTCGATAAGCTTGATAGACCTTCGCCCGGCAAGAGCCATTTGAAATCAATACGCCACTGCGCCATCTTACATCTTTCTCAATATCTTGGTGCATATCCACAATGAAACGTGTCATGAAGGCATCAGGTGGAAACTCGGCATAATTATATCGAAAATGCATAGCATCAGTACTATCCCAATCAAAATCGGGTTCGACATCTTCAAAAAGATCGGGGATGTAATAAGTCTTGGTCCTGCCTTTTACTGGATAGCAGAGGTTGAATTTCTCCAAGAGATCTAACAGGAAGTAATATCGATTTTTAGGGTAACGTTTCGGATCTAGCAATCGGCTGAGATCTGCCAATTGGAACCTTCCCTTGTTATCATCTTTAATAGTCTTATCATTAATTATGGAGTATACTCCATCCATAATCCATTGTGGATTAATCACATTGGTATCCATCAATCGTGGATCGTCCACAAAGCTTACCACTGCTCCTAGCATACTAAGCAGTCTGAGATTACTTATTTGCTCATCTTTTGCTAAGTCTTTGATGTGGTCCAGTTGTTCATATTCTTCTAAGCTAATGTAATTTTTACCTTCCTGTTCTAGTTTTTCCAACTGTTCCTTGACTGTAAACCACTCGGGCCTTCGCCGCTCATAAATGCTAGGCATTAATTCTTTGTTGCTGATTACTCTTGTTATTTCTGCATTCAAATCTTTAATCGTATCAGCTGCTACAATATTATCGGCTGGCTTGTCCTTGATGCAAGTTCGAACAAATCCGACAATATTGGGGTAATCTCTTTGTAAGCTACGACGATCAAGATCGTGATCATCTAAGTCTATCTTATTGATTACGATAAGCACAGGTGCATCATTCCCTAATTGACTAGCAAGTCTAAGCCAGTGATTTAGTTCATTGCGTTCCCTTCGGGCTAAAGTTACCAACACATATAAGGTTCGTTCTGAGAAAAAGAATTGATGAGTACTTCGCATAAACTCCTGTCCTCCTAGGTCCCAGATGTTTAGTTTTATCGGTTTCTCCCCATGTGGGATATCTAACGGGCTTCGCTCTATGCCATGAGTTGTGGTAATTTTTCGATTAATATTTCCTTCCCGTAGATACTCGATGAGGTGTGTTTTACCATAATTGCTCTCGCCTATGAAAATGACTTTGGCTTCGTGGATGGGTTGAAGTTGTCCCGTCTCCTGAGCTTCCTGCCATTTCAGGATCTCTTGGATTTGTTCTTTGGGTGCAAGATTAAATACTTCTTTCCCAACTTCAAGTTGATTGTGGTGCAAATCGAGGTAGTTCAACATCTGGAGCTGTGCAAATTCTTGAGGTAGTTGTTTCAATTGATTGTTGGCTAAATCGAGAAATTTCAACCCCTGGAGCTGTACAAATTCCTCAGGTAGTTGTTTCAATTGATTGTTTTGCAAATGGAGCGTATTCAGCTTCTTGAGCTGTGCAATTTCCTTAGGTAATTGTGTCAATTGATTATCTTCTAGCCATAGCTCAGTCAAATTCTTAAGCTGCATAATTTCTTTAGGTAATTGCGTCAATTGATTAGCTGCCCAATCGAACTTTTCTAACTTTTTAAGCTGTACAATCTCTTCAGGAAATTGTTTTAATTGATTATTTTCTAGCCATAGCTCAGCCAGCTTCTTAAGCTGCGTAATTTCTTTAGGAAATTGTATCAATTGATTGTTTCGCAAATCAAGCTTAGTCAGGTTCTGGAGCTGCGTAATTTCTTTAGGTAATTGTGTCAGTTCATTGCCTTGCAAATAGAGTGCTGTCAACTTCTGGAGCTGCGCAATTTCTTTAGGTAATTGGGTCAATTGAGTGCCTTGCAAATTGAGCGTAGTCAAATTCTTTAGCTGCGCAATTTCTCTAGGTAATTGTTTCAATTGATTGCCTTGCAAATTGAGCGTATTCAGCTTCTTGAGTTGTGCAATTTCTTTAGGTAATTGGGTCAAGGGGTTGTTGTCCAAATAGAGCGTAGTCAGATTCTTTAGCTGCGCAATTTCTTTGGGTACGAAAGTCAGTTTGAGGCCTGCGAGGTTAAGAATCTTACCATCACCAACTTCCTTAATTATTCTTAAAGCTTCCTTATTAGCGTCAGTCATGATTTTGGTCTTTAGGTTTTTACATCACAAAATATCAAATCTTTCCCTATTTAAAATAAGCTACTTTAATTAGCATAAGCTTTCCTATCCTGTCCTCATTGATACAACCGTTATCATTAAAATATACCTTGATACCAAAGTAGAATGTAAATGAAAGCCTTACAAATCATTGGTGGTCTAGCGATAGGACAATACCTATTGGGTAATGCCGCCAATGCTATTTCTCGCAATATCAGCTATTCCATATTACCGATGCGAATCGGTGATTTTAGTATTAAAGTAGTGGATGGTGTGGTCTTGGGCATTCTACGACTGCGATTGCAAGTCAAGAATGAGACTGGTGTCAATTTGACGGCGCAGTCTTTTTCGGCCATTGTGAGTCAGCAAGGGGTGAAATTGGGAGATGTGTTGACGGCGAATAGGGTAGAGCTAGTGCATGGAGAGGAAAAGGAATTGGGGGTAAACGTGAACATTGGTGCCACTACCTTTTTGAGCCAGATTCAAAAGTACTTCAGTGGGGAAATGAGCTTTGTAGCTCCATTGGACATCAGAGGCAAACTCACCTTCACCAATGGCCAATCGATCATCATCAATAGACAACTTCAATTTTTTGCCTTGCAATGATGGTAGATACTAGCTTGATCAAACCCCATCGGGATACGGTAAGCTTGCGAAAGCGCAAGTACAATACCGGCGATATAGTGGGATTGGTACAGGAGGTGCTCTATACCGATCGGAATGATACGGCAGCTTTTTCGGAACAGTTTCCTCCTACAGCAAGAGGCATGAGAAAGCTGTTTGACTTCGTGGATAGATCATTTCAATACGAAGAAGATCCCAAGCGAAATCAATGGGTACAAACACCTAGCTATTTGATGCACAAAACCCGAAAAGGAGATTGCAAGAGCTTCACAGTCTTCATTAGCAGTGTCCTGCAAAACATGGGCGTACCGCATATCATTCGCTATGTGGGTTATGGATTGAGCAAGCGCCTGGTACATGTGTACCCAGTGGCGATCATCAATGGAAAGGAACTGCCTTTAGATGTGGTTTGGAAAAAGCAGGAAGGAGGGCCTTTCGGGAAAGAAAAGCGATTCACCTATAAAAAAGATTATAAAGTGCAAGGATTGTACAAGTTAGGTACGACGAAAGTACAAGCAGTAAATAAGAAGGAGATCGAGCTTTCGATGCGTCAGATGGAAGCTGCTTTGGCAGATATACCAGACTCCATCATTACTGAAGGGGTAGGGGATATTACCACTTTTAGTGTAGGTGAATTGGATCGATTCATATGGGCCGATCGATATCGCGCTTTTGCCTTACATGAGCCTAATCCTAGAGTCAAGACGAAATATTTGGATGCAGCCGTGGCCATGGATCGAGGAACGATTGCAGGAATTGGGAGTCTAGTTAAAGATCCCTTTGGTCAACAGGTAGAGCGAATTATTCGGAGCTCAGGTAATAAAACTGCCAAGGCATTCCCTGATTTTGGCGTTCGCATACCCAAGCCTTCAGATGCCCAGATTGGTGGCTTTTTCCAAAACATCGGTAAGTGGTTTACAAATCTCTTCAAGAAGTTTGTCAACTGGATTTTCAAAGGCGTGGCCAAGAGCATGGGACCTTATTTCATCTATCTCTTCGCCAACCCAGCCAAGATCAAAAGCCCGGAGATTCGCCGACGGCGTGCCGAGCAGCAAAGGACTTTTAATTGGATCGCCAAGAAGGGTCGGCTGAATCATGATCAGCTGAAAGGGACTATTCTCAATGGCATTAAATCCAAAACTGGAGCTACACCACAGGAAATCTTCCTGGCCGGGGAGGTGCCACAGATTGCTGGCATTACCATCGGCAGTATTGTAACTGCTGTGATCAGCGCGATTACCTGGGTGATCAAAACCATTGAAAAGATCATCTCACTCTTCAAAGGCAAGAAGGAAGAAGCCGGCACTATCGGCAAGCAAAACATGAGCGATCCAACCTTATTCGAAGAAGAAGCTAAACTCCAAAAAGGAACCCAAGCAGGTGCCGGAAGCGGTGGTGTAGGCATAGCCGCACTCGCTTCATTAATTGGCATCCTTGCATTTCAATAAACCTAAAATACTGTGCTATGCCAGTGAAGAAAAGAAAGACTCTGACGAAGTACCAAAGATTGCGCAAAGCCAAAAAAAGCTATTGCGCCGGTCGTATCACCAAGGCTGCCTTGAATAAAGTCGCCACCGCCTATGTAAAGGATGCAGTAAAGAAAGGCAATAAGACGCAGGCGGAAGCCAAGAAAGCAGCTGCCAAAGTGGTGAATGGCAAGTGCACCTTGAAAAAGAAGGGTACCACTAAAAGAAGGAAATCCACCCGTCGCCGCCGTGCGTAGTAGGGAGGGATCATTTTATATTAACTCATTTTTTTAATCCACTCAACTATGTGTAATGAGTGTAAAATAGGAAGAGCTATGGCCCGAAGAAAGGCATCAAGAAGCGTAACTATTACTACAGAGGACATCCTATACGGTGTATTGGGTGCTGGTGTTGGATTGGCGGCAAATGGCGTGATCAACAGAGCCTTGGCCAGTCAGCCGGAAGGCACTCGCCAAACTATCGGCCAGGTACTGCCCATCTTGAAGGTGGCAGCCGGCGGAAGTGTGGCTATGAATAAGAAAATGGATCGCAAGGTCCGCTTTGCAGCCCTGGGAGCTGCCTTTGCTGGTGGCATTGAAGCTGGGGTGAAATTCGCTCCACAGTACTTCAGTATTTCTGGGGGTAGCGCTGATATCTTCAGCTTGATTCAAGGCACCTCTGTCACGGAGATCCCTGTGAATCCCAACAGTGCTTTGCAGCCGGGATCCGATCCGATGTTTGAGGAAAGTCCGATCCTGGGTAGTAATGGCGTCGGCAATATGCTGGTCCTCTAAGCCCATCCGCAAAACTATTTTTTAAGACTAACCTTTATCCAAAATGTACAATCATATTTCAAGGAGCTCGGCTTGGAAAGTCGCGGTATCTGCCGCCAATAGCCTGGGCCTGGATATCTCAAAAGCCCGCCCAGATGAGCTGTGTCTTGTAGCGCCCTTCAGTGCTTCCGAAGGGAGTTATATCATCAAATTGAATGACGCCATCCAGAAGGATATCTTACCCTTTGCCAAAGGATTGCTAGATCGGGATGCTTTCGTAGCAGTAGGTATGAGCTTAGGCATCATTCCGGTGGAAATCGTATCTGGCAATGCGGTATACATGCCTCCCAAGTTTTGGCCCGACAAGAATATTTTCAACGAAGCTACCTCTGGATTGATCGAACACAAGGCCCTCGAAGGCTTATACTGGGGCGATCACACCATCACTACCAACGAAGGTAAGCGTATCACCAACCGCTTGAACATGACTTTCCGCACCGTCCAGGACACGCAGCAAAGCGCCACGACGGACAATGTGCAGAACGGTATGGAGATCAAGGAGCTCGGTGCACCGATCCGCTTTGGTGGAGGAGATGAAAACGAGATTCAGATTCGCGTACGCGCGACCGACAAGACCAACATCGCCGGCAACGCCAACCGGTTGAATTACCTATTCATCGGCTTATACGGCGCGATCATCAAAGGTGCCAGCACCAAGTTGACGACTTCCTAGTCTGCTGATCCAAGATATACATTCTTCATTCGCGGAGGCAAGGCGATAACTTGCCTCTGTGCTATCCTTTGCATTATGATCTATTCACATTTGGCCAATCGAGGATTCTATGAGGGGCCAGCTGGACCTGTCGTTTACCGGCAAAATATTTCCATCCCCCTCATCCAGGATCAGCAGGAATACAAGATCGAGGAGAACAGTCCAGTAGAGCGGAATCTCATGGTCGGCATTTGGGTGACCGAAGCCGGCGCCAAGACCAGCGCTACCTACACTCAAGCCAGTGGAGATATCTTCAATGGCTTAGTGATAGAGCTACAGAATCAGCAGAACGTCATCCTCAAGAAGATACCGGCCACCCAGATCAAGCAGGCAAACGACCAGGGGCGACCCTTTTACGTTTTCCTTCCCGGTCCGGTCAACCTCTCCGAGAGTACCGTCCACGCTTACAAGAACGATACAATTGCGGCCAATACCGTCTTTGAATTCCAAGTCGAATACGTCAAAACAGGCAGATAATGATCCTCACACCGGAAAGATTCAGGGATAAGTTCATGCTGTCCAAAGCGCCTTATTGGTGGGCTTACAATGCCCGCAACAAAAAGGAGATGCTGGATAAATTCCGCAATGATGATGAGTCATTGGAAGGAGACGACCTCCTGAATTATTCCTGGCTACAGATTGAGGAAATGATCGACAGCTACCCGTATGGGCATGTACAATTCGTACTCAAAACCAGCCCTTCGGCTAATATCGATCAGAGTCCCAAGATGTATGTCAAATGGGGAGAAACGCCTAGCCCTGGCAGTATTAGGCAGCGCCACAAAGGCGTTCAGACCATCGGCAGTGCCAGCAATGCCCTACTAGAGCTCATGCTCAATATGCAGCAAAGAAACTTCGATCAACAGCTCGCCCTTACCCGCGAGCTCATCGAAATGAAAGGAGAGAAAAGGGAACTGGAATCTGCTATAGCCGGCCTAGAAGAGCCCTCCCTAAAAGAGGCTATGCTCATGCGCGGCGTAGATGTCCTAGAGAAGGTACTCACCACCCCCCGCATCACCCCCCCCCAACAACCCGCTGCCGCCCTCGGCACCGTGGGCCAAAAGTCGCCCCCCGGCATCGAGGCCACGCAAACAAATACACCTAGTCCGGCCTTCAGCCTTGATCTAGCCTTACAACACATTCAGGCCATCAAGCAAGCCATACCCGAATACCCGATCAACGACATCATCAAGGTACTAGCCATTTACGTTCAGCAAAACACCGAGCAAGCCCGCAACCTGATAAGTGCATTGATTCAACAATTACCAGAATATGCAGAGGGGTAGCATCACCATCAAGCAGATCATCAAGAAGAGAGACGATCTCTCCTTCACGCTCAGTCAGGCCTGCCTGGTCCGCTTCTACAATGCCGGCCAAAGCTACCTGCAGATTGACGATGGCGAGGTCATCCCACCCGGCGAGGCCTTCATCGAAGGCGACCTCAACGGCCCTGGGATAGATCACTCCTACAAGCTGGTCTTCCTCCCCAATGCCACCCCGCCCGCGATCGACAAGCCCCGAGTCTACGGCGGCAACCACGTAATTATTCGCTTGATGAAACGCAAAGCCAATGCCTGAGAGTAGAAGAGAACGAAGCCCATCGGATGTGAGCCTCAATGGCGTCACCGTCAATACCGCCACACCCACGGCCAGCAACATCACGCCTGGCTATGACGAGCGCACCGATAGCCCTCCAGCCATCGCCGCAGGAAAGCTACGTGTAGCCATCTACAACATGGGCTTTGTAGAGGATGGCGACAATGAAGTAACAATCGATGTGAACGGAGAGCCCTTACAACCCTACGCTCCCCCAATCATTTTCGAAGCCCAGCTCGACCCCGTAACCAATGTTTTCAAATACACCCCCGCCATTACGATCGATAATAGCGGCGGTGCTAGAATCCGAATTATAACCCAAGAATAATGCGTTTTATCATCATCCTATTTTCAATACTGCCTCTGCTCTGCTCCTGCCAGAAGTATGACATCGAGCCAGACTATATGTGCTGGAAAGTCGGTAGCGTGGATAGTAACCTCATCCGCCTCACGCAGATCTCCTTCACTGGAGCGACTCGCTTGATCGGCTACGTCAATGCTCAAGGAACCACCGTCACACCTACTGGCGGCGAACTCCTCTATGGCATCTGCGAATGCTGCAACACCAGCGAGGAGGTTCCCTCCAGCACCCAAATCATTAGCTTTGTCACCTCCCAGCCCACTTTCAACCCATTCAATCCGACTCAGTGTAATTCATCGGCTACGATCTTTCTGGAGAGTACGGTGGAGGAGGCTCATGTATCGATTACGCTGAATGGCAGTCCGGTGAGTTTCACTTACTTCCCGGCGGAGTCGCCTCGGCGGGTCTCGGCTTCCTTTAGTTCATCAACTGGATCCGGTATCAATACGGTCCAGATGACGGTGACTAACTCCTTTGGAACAGAATCAGAAACACGAACCTTTGATTGCGGCGGATAATGAAGAGTATCATAACTATATCACTCCTATTTTTATCGTGTGTGGCCTGGTCACAGCGCTATGATATTGTTTCCCAGCAGATCTGCTGGAACACTGGATCAGTAGACTCCAGTTTGAATCGAATATTTCTTGTCTCTACTCGATCTTCTCAGATCAAGCAATTAGGCTATTTGAACAGTAATGGTCAAACCGTAGATGTCAGCGGAGGAGGGACCTTTTCTCAAGGCTATTGTGGATGTTGTGGAGGTGGGGCCGGAAGCTCCGGAGGTGATGGCCAGGGCCTTGTAAACGCTAAGAATGGTCTTTCTTTGGAAAGTGATTCGGTGATTTTAGGAGGCATCTTAAAGATGAATACTTCTATTGCAGGAATGGATACTTATGGATTTGATCTCACTAACCTAAGTTATCTTACCTTAAGTGGATCAGATTCTCTTCGCTTAATCACTCCAGATTTGTTAACTGCAGTTGCCGATATTGGCGGCGTACTTCAGCTCAATAGTGCTACTGGTCGAGTTCAATACACACCTTACGCTTTTCCTTTGGTTATTGGTACCAATGGTCAATACATGGAATGGGATGCGGTGGGGGATAGTTTAAAGTGGACTAGTCCATTCATTACAGCAGTTGCCACAGATAGTTCTTATCGCTTTTCCATTAATGGCAGTAGCGTAAGTGAGGTTCTCTTTCAGAATATCTATACTTATGATGATACATTAACTTCTAACCGAACTGCTTACCTGGATGGAAAACGGTTAGTTTTTTATGATACTGGTAATGGATATTTTCAATTAATCAACAATCGAGATATAGGACTATTTTCCATTAAAAAAGCAGGGGCCTTAGATAGTATTGTTGTGAAATATGATTATGACCAGGGTAATGATTATTCTTTTGCTTTAGAGGGCCCAGGAGGACTAAGAGTAATTTTTAGTGCCGTTGATAATCAGTTGGCCATAGGCCAAGGTTTTACTTCAATCCTGATAGATGGCAATGCCTTACCTATTGATACTAATTCTGTCCCAACCTTGGTTACTTTTGATCCAGTTACAGAGCAGATGCACAAAATCAGATTCGATAGCATTGTAGCAGAAAATATGGCTTCGGGGACTCCAATTGCTCAGGTGCATGTAGATAGCTTTGCAGCGATTTCATTTGACGGTCAAAATGATGATGCAGCTTTTCAAGCAGCTTGGGATACCCTACGGATTAGAGGCTACAAAACAATGGGATTGGCTCACGGAGGAGAGTACAATATCAACAATATTGAATTTGATCAAATCACTACTTCTGATACTTCTATGATCATCATCTATGGCAACGGGGCTACCATCATTTTTGATAGCCAGACAGCAGAG
>CAJXPD010000370.1 GCA_913057785.1 uncultured Lewinella sp.
GACAATATCCGCCTGAACCCACTCTAGCTCGAGTTTGCCTAATTCCAATTTGCGTAGGTCCAAGATTTGGTTCACCAGGTTTAGCAAGTTCTTGCTATTGCGTTGGATAATCCGCTTCAGTTTTTCATGGCCCGTTAGTTGCTCAACTAATCCAGAGATAATGGTCAATGGCGTCTTAAACTCGTGCGTAATATTGGTGTATAGTTGGTTTTTGAATCGATCTAAGGCACGCAGGTTTTCAGTCTCCTGCTTTTTCAATTGTTGGCTCAGCTGAAACTGGTATAATGAGTAGATTCCCCCTAGGCCCATGATAAAGTAAAGTAGGTAAGCCCAGATAGTTTTCCACCAGGGTGGATAAACTTGTAATTGCAATAATACCTGCTCCACTGCATCATCATTCTGATGTTGGGCTCTCCCCAATAAGGTATATTTTCCTACCGCCAGATTGGTATAAGTGAGTTCCATATCCTCGGGTAGATCCCTCCAATTGCTGTCGAAACCCTTCAGTAGGTACTCAAAACGACTATTTTCATCCCAATTGATTTCTGATAACTTAATCGTAATGATTCGATCTCTATGGGTTAATTCCCATTTCCTCTTCGAGCTGATGAAGTGATCTATCCACTGTTCACTCTCTTTCTCCTTATCCGTGTATTTGGATACAGCGCTTAGTAATAGGTCGCCAAATGGTCCGGTAGGCAGGACTTGTTGACGGGGTATAACCAATAGCCCATCCTCTCTCGTCCCGAAATAGAATTGTTGATGTTGATGACTGAAAAAATGAGCTTTGGAGGGATAAAAGGCATACGCTAGACCATTGTCATTATCTAAGGTTTTAAATCGATACCCAGCTTCATCTTCTATCATTTGGGCTATCCCATTATCTGTGCTGACCCAAATATTGCCTTCACCATCTCCTTGTATCCCCAATACCGTATTACTTGGGAGCCCATCCGTTTCATACAATCGCTCAACGTGAAGACTAGAAGAGTTTTGCCCCACTGCATTAGTGAACTTGTTTAAACCTAAGGAGGTCCCAATCCAGAGATTGTGAAGGGAATCCTCATAAATACTCCAAACCAGATTATTCGACAAGGAGTTGGTATCCTTCGGATTATTTAGGTAATGTGTGAACTGTTCTGTCTCGACATCAAGCCGATTCAAGCCGCCGTTCGTACCTATCCATAAATCCCCATGACTATCTACGAAGGTAGCTTTGACCCGATTGTTCGAAAGGGAATTCGGTGTATTAGGATCATGCAGGAAGCGTTTTACAGTCCCAGTCTGTGGGTCTAGTCGATTCAGTCCGGTGGTAAACTCTCCCACCCATATATAACCATTTTGGTCTTCACTAAGCCCCCAAATTCGGTTACCCGAAAGCGTCGATGACCTATTAGGATCATGAACATGACTTTCGATCTTGCCATTTACAGGATCCAAACGATTTAAGCCGGCCCCATTGGTAGCAATCCACAGCAATCCTTTACTATCTGTAATAAGCTGAATAATGTCATTACTTACTAAGCTGTTCTTTTGGGCTGGATTATATTGTAAGTGTTGAAGTTTAACCAAGGATTGCTGTTTCTCGTCCCACCTAAACTGATCTAAACCCTCACCTAGGTATCCTAGCCATAGATTACCCTGATGGTCTTCGGTCATCGTGCGAATCTGCCCTTTTGAAGGAGAATTAGTATCCTGGAGGTCGTGCGGATAAGACAAGTAATTGCTTGCAGTCCTACTTTTTCGACTTATTCCCGCGGTATTAAAACCTACCCAAACTGTTCCATCCTGGCTTTCCATGAGACATCTTACCATTGATGTCTGTTTTGCACTATACCGGACATACTCAGCACTTGACTTGGCAGCATCCACCAAATAGACGCCACCTATGGCACCCACCCAAAGCCGGCCCTGACGATCTTGTAGAAGGTCTCGATATAAACTGGGATAGTCAAAAATCCCCAACCCACTAGGATCGAAATAAGGTTTTGGAGCAAGCGGTGTCACGTTCTGATCAAGGTAGAAAGCCCCTTTGCCAAGAATTGGAAAAACGATATGGCCCTCCTTATCTTCAAATAAACGACTAACGCCGCCATCGGATGTCTCCATAGTTGAATCTACCCAAGAGGCAAAGGTTTCTGTATCTATATGCAAGCGATCTACTCCAATTTGGGTGCCTATCCATAGATAGTCCGGGTCACCTTGAAACAGGCCTCGCACACTAGCATTAGAAAGTCCAATTCCGCGCTGATTACCAGGAACAAATTGTTTCTTTTGATAGCCTTCTCCTTTTGTATTTGGGCTCAATTTGAATAAGCCCTTAGATAGCGTTCCTACCCAAATATTACCACTACTATCAATCAAGACCTTTTTTATATCATAGGCTGCGGCGCCCGTTTCTGAGTCATCAACATCTACTCGCTCGATGGTGCCTGTATTTAGATCTAGGTGGCAAAGTCCATTTGAAGTACCGATCCACAATCGCCACTCACCTTCCAAAGCCAAGCTGTTTACCCGATTAGCATTTAGACTATTTGGTTGTTTGGGATCAAAGCGAAAATTCAAAAAATTCCGACCATCGAAACGATCCAACCCATTATCAGAACCGATCCAAATGAATCCTTGGTGGTCCTGTAGAAAGACGCGGATGGAACTTCCCGACAGGCCATCTTCCTGTCCAAAAGCCTGGAACCTGTGTTGCCTTTGACCTATCAAAGCACCAACTGTCAATCCCATCCCATATAAGAATAGAAAGACAGTTAGAAGAATACGATAACTGATTGGCTTCCAGTTCAAGTATTTAGAGTTTAGAATGCTCAGACAATTTCTAGGTTTTAAAGATATACAAATCCTTTTCCAATGGAATATCTTTTTGTTGTTGAGCAGCAGCGACTCATGCTAAGCCCAGCAGCTAGTTAATTTTTTTACCTATGACGCACAAGAAAACGCTTTATCAAAACCACTCAAGGAGAGGACAGAATACAGAGGCAAAAGGTAAGGTGGCGATCTGACTCCCAGCAGCAAAGCGGTCTATATTCTTATTTATGAAGCAAAGTGCCCCGGCTCCTGTCAGCTGTATGCTCCCTTCTGGGTACTCATCCTACCAGCAGTATGCCCTAGATACAAATAGTTCATAAAGCACTAAAAATCAATATAATACACCTGCCCTGGTTCACATAAGTCCACATTCAGACAACATAAGTCCACACATAGGAGACAAAAATCCAAGTTTTAAAGACAAAAATCCAAGTTGTTTACAAGGGCTTCCTACATCTTTGTCCTGTCAGAAAAATTAACCTATTTCCTATTCTCACCTATCCAATAATCGTCTAGTTTTCTCCCCCTGAGAAAATAGAATTAGCCTTCACATTGGGTGTGTTATTAGGACCAAAAAGAAGTCTTTATTTAAAAAAGTAACACTAACAAAAAGACTGTTTCTCTTTTCCCCTACTGGCAGTTTTAGTCAAGCCATCTAACTAGTTGTTGAGGCTCTTCCTCAAGATCGTGTAACAAGAGAATCGATCTCACTGTCGACAGTGAGGCAGGATAGACTATGCCATAAGAAAAGTGATTCTCTGACAATTTTTGTGTTTTGGAGTCACCCTTATATAAAACCATTTCAGAATAAAGTCTATAAGAACAGTTACAAGTTGCAACTAAGCAATCAAAATCTATCAACAATGAAATCATTACTATTTCAACTCAGCATTACACTTTATCTTCTCTGTGCCTATGCTTTTTCAAGCCAGGCACAATCTAACTTGAATGATGATGGGGGAACGTATACCGTATCAGCTACTGGTACTTATCAGGATTTCAAGGTGCCTAGTAATACTACTCAGACCTTCATCACCTTTACACTAACAGGTGCAGACGGAGGATCAGGAATACCTGGCAACTGCGACAAAGTACCCGGTGGAGCGGGGGCCGAAATTACTGCAGTTTTCCGCATAGGGAATGAAGTTGGACAAATCCCCAAAGGGGCCACTATTCGTTTCATTCCTGGAGAGGGAGGCTTAACGGTAACCAGTGGTACCGGATCATTGAAATACGCTGCCGCTGCGGGAGGAGGGGGAACCGGTTTATTGATTAGAAAAGGATCTAATTGGGACATCCTTGCAGTGGCAGGAGGAGGAGGAGGAGCTTTTGTTGGGCTTAACTCCTTTGGCGTTTGCCGTAAAGACCCAGGCAATAGTGCTCAAACTGGTCCCAACGGTGGCCAAGGTGACAATGATGGAGCAGGAACTCCGGGAACTGGTGGCAATGGAGCCATCTCTTCGGAATCAGGACATGCCAATGGGGGGGGAGGAGCCTTCTCAGATGCCGAGTCATCAAACGGAACAACGTATACCACTTCAGGACAAAAAGGAATGGAAACAGGAAGTACTCCTGATGTTGGCGATGGTGGTTACGGATTTGGCAGTGGTGGTAGTGCCGACATCTTTGACTATCGTGGTGGCGGCGGCGGCGGTTACTCTGGCGGTGCTGATGGTGGGGAAAAAGGTAGTGGTGGCGGTGGTGGCAGCTTTGTCAGCCCGGACGTAGTCGGTTTTAGAAAGACCGTTCCTGAAAGAACTAAAGAGGTGCATGATGGCAAAATTGAATATCAATTCTATTCTGCTTGTCAGGTACAGGTTAATCAGGTTAGCGGAAGTTTAACCTATGCATGCCGCGATATAGAGGGGTCCGGAAGCGTATCTGTATCTACAGGAGCAACCCTAATAACTGATGCATCCATAACGGGTGAATGTGACCAGGCTATTGTAGTATATTATCTATACGAATTCGTGGGCCCTTTTCCCGCACTAAGGAGTTTTAACACTACAGGCGAATTCGAAAATGTTCCTCCCGGTAACTGGCGAATCGAAGCAAGGGTAGTGGGCGGTGCTCTACCTTCGAGTGATACTTATGATATTGAGGTCCTGGAAGAGGATCCTACTCCAACAAGCGCAAAATGTGTAGATGCAGTAACTGTTGACCTTGGCAGTAATGGTAGAGGTACAATCACCCTTGACGATGTTGACAATGGTTCTACTGGTCAATGTGGAATTCAATCACTGGGCTTAGCCAATAGTGCTCTTAGTTCTACTACTTTTCCCACACGTAATTACACCTGTAATAGTGTAGGACTTAACAAAATTTATCTAAGAGTTACCGATAATTTCGGGAATACGGATGTTTGTGAAACGAACGTTTACGTCCAAGACAATGTTGCCCCCTCATGGACAGGTAGCGGTAATGTAAAAGCCACAGTATCCTTAGATGAAAACGGCGAGGCCAGCGTCTCGCAAGATGACATTCTAGATATCAGCAAGTTCGTCGATGACTGTTTTTCAACGGATCAGTTAAGTTTTATTTTTTCTGGAAACAATGCTTTTACCTGTACTGATCTGGGGGAAAACCCATCTGCTTTAGATCTAGAAGTTTCAGACTTATCTGGGAATTCTTCTAACTACACACTAGATGTTACCGTTATTGAAAACAATGCTGTTGTTGCACATTGTCAGGATATCACCGTACAATTGGATGCCAATGGGGAAGCCACTGTTAGTACCGCAGATATAGATAAAGGATCTAGCGATGGGTGTAACATTCCAGATCTTTCGCTAGATATCACTTCCTTTGACTGCGAAAATGTGGGAGATAACACCGTAGTCTTGACAGCAACAAACTCCAGCGGGGATTCTGATGATTGCCATGCACTCGTCTTAGTTCTAGATAATATTGCGCCTGCGCCCTCATGTCAGAATATCACGGTACAATTAGACGATAATGGGCAGGCCCAGATTACAGCCGCGGATATTGACAGCGGATCCAATGATGCTTGTGGTATCGATCATCTTGCGCTAAACAAGAATGTCTTCGATTGTGAAGACCTAGGGATAGTGGATGTTCTCTTAACTGCAACTGATTATCAGGGGAATGAAAGTAGTTGTACCGCCCAGATCACTGTAGTGGATGATATAGCTCCTGTGATAGCACAATGTCCAGATTTGACGCTAGATCTTAGAGGGGGGGTGGCAACCTTTGCACCAAACACTTCTCAGTACTTCCAACAAGCCAGCGATAATTGCGAAATTACTAGTTTTGCTTTCTTAGGTTCTACCCTAATGACCTGTGAAGACATAGGAGTCAATGAACGTGCTGTAGAGGTAATTGATGCCTCTGGAAATAGAACCGTTTGCACCTTTAACGTTACCGTAAAAGATGAAGAAAGTCCAACTGCATCATGTAAGGATGTTACTATTTCATTAGATGAGACGGGTAATGGGGCCATTACTACAGCTCAAATCAATGATGGGTCTAGCGACGATTGTTCAGACATTAGTCTGGCCCTGGATCAAAGTCAATTTGATTGCAGTGATATTGGGAGTAATAATATTGTTGTATTGACGGTAACTGATGATTATGGCAACACGAGCAGCTGTACCTCAAATGTTTCAGTCGAAGATAATGTAGCCCCCATAGCTCTATGCCTAGGTGGCTTAACTCCCGATCAAAGTCAATTGAATTCAAATGGGGCTGGCCATCAAGGCTTTTCAATTCTCGGACAAAGTTTCACAGCAGGTTTGACAGGGGATTTGGGGAAAATTCGGATTTTACTCGGATCGACTGTACAAGAAGGAACTATTGCTCCCACGATCGAAATTCGAGAGGGAGGAGGACTCGATGGAACCCTTATTTCTTCAGTAGAAGCCATCCCGATGTCTCCGGATCAAAGTACTCCTTACCAATGGATAGAAGTTACCTTCTCAAATCCTGCACAAGTGACAGCAGGAAATAAGTATACTTTTGTCATGACAGGTAATAGATCTGGAGGTAACATGTTTGAGACAATTATGTTAGCAATGAGAATGCATGGTAATCCTTATTCGGGAGGAAAAATGTTCTTCCCTACTAGTGTTTTGGAAAATTTTGATATTCTTTTTGAAACCTTCGTCACTTCGGGAGACTACTTCCAGCTTGAGTTAGATGACACGGGGCTCGGGATACTTACTGTAGATCAGATAGTTGCAGAATCTACCGATGCTTGTGGCATAGCTTCGCTCGAACTAGACAAAACCCAATTTTCCTGTGATGAATTGGGAGACAATACCGTAACCCTTACTGCAACCGATCTGCATAATAATTCCAGCAGCTGCCAAGCTACTGTAAAAGTGGTCGATCAAATGGGCCCTACCCTTGATTGTGACGGTTACGAAGTAGCCCTGAATGGGAACGGAAGCGCAGAAATTTCTGCCACAGACCTGCTAGATGAGCCCTTTGATGCCTGTGGAATCGCCAGTTATGCTGTAAGTCAAACTAGCTTCTCTTGCCAAGATTTGGGGACCCAGCAGGTGACCGTAACCGTGACGGACAACAATGGTAACATCAGCACTTGCAAAGCTTCTGTTAAAGTGAGGGATAATAGAAAACCCACCGCCAGTTGTCAGGATGTAACCATTCAATTAGGTGTAGATGGTACAGCTACCCTTAGTCCGCAGCAAATAAATGATGGCTCCTCTGATAATTGTAGCATAGGGGATCTATTCCTGAGCAAAGACGAGTTCGACTGCAGTGATATCGGACAAAACACCGTAACCTTAGAAGTAGAAGACAAAGATGACAATACTAGTTTTTGCCAAGCCACTGTAACGGTGGAAGATAATACCGCCCCCATTGCTAATTGTCAAGACCTCACAATCAATCTGGATGAAAATGGACTTAGCGGAATTGTCGTTGAACAAGTAGGGCCAGGGTCCTATGATAATTGTTCAGGATTCCAATTAGCTCTAGGTAGCTTGAGTAAAACCCAATTTACTTGCGAGGACCTCGGGACCAATATCGTCACCATGACTATCAGTGATGCAGCTGGTAATACGAGTAGTTGTGAGGCCATCATTACTGTCCTAGATAAGATAACGCCTATCTTGACCTGCCAGCAGGAAATGACGGTCAATACTGACTCAGGAGAATGTGGAGCTTACGTCACTCTACCCGAGGCTCAAGCTTCAGATAATTGTGGGCTTAAAAGCTTCCAGTCTCGCTATCGTCCAATAGATGACGATGAGGATCCTATCGGAGATTTCTCAGCTTGGGCTGATGATCATAGTGGTTTTTTCGAAGCTGGCTCCTATGAGATCCAATGGGAAGCTGGGGATGAATCCAATAATTACAGCTACTGCGTATTGATCCTGGATGTTATTGATCAGGAAGCACCGGAGGTGGTATGCCAAGACATCACCGTACAAGTGGATGAAAATGGACAAGCTTCCCTTTCTGCCACAGCTATCAACAACGGCTCAAATGATGCCTGTGGATTGGCCAACCTTTCCCTGGACATAGCCAGCTTTGACTGCTCGAACCTAGGCGATAATATCGTGACGCTAACTGCCACGGATCTCAAGGCAAATAGCAGTTCCTGTCAAGCGACGGTGACCGTAGTAGATGACATCAATCCTACGCTAACTTGCCCAACGGACATGGCCGTCAATACCGATCAAGGAGAGTGTGGTGCTTACGTCACACTGCCTAAAGCTGCCCCTGCCGACAATTGTAGTATCCAGGGTCTGCAGTCCCGCTATCGTACACTAGACGAAGCAGGCAATCCAGTAGGTAGTTGGTCAGCCTGGGAAGGAGATCACAGTGGATTCTTCGAATTGGGTGCCTATGAAATCCAATGGCGCACCAAGGATGCCTCTGGTAATAAGGAATTCTGCACTTTCCGACTAGACATTATTGATGAGGAAGCACCAGAAGTTGCTTGCACAGATATAACCATCCACTTTAACGGAGAGGAGACGATAGCCATCGCCAGTGCTGTCATTTTTGATGCTGCGGCTTCCTTCGATGCTTGCGGTGCAGTAGTCGTCTCTGGTCAGAGTATCAACGAGATTAGCTGTGAAAGTGTGGGAGAAGTAGTACCTGTCCAAGTAGTAGGAATGGATCCCAACGGCAACACTAATACCTGCACAGCACAGGTAACTGTAGTAGGCATGCCTTGTGGTTTTGAAGCAACTGATATTGATTGTCCCGACGGAGCAGAAGCCACCTACGATTCAGCAGCAGAAAGCTTTACGCTAACTGCCAATGATTGCGAAGGCTATCCGGATGGCGAATTCTCCACCGTGATGACCGAGCTATGTGGAGACGGAGAGATCATAGCCAAAGTAGCGAGTTTGATTGGGGATGGAAGAGCCGGTGTCATCATGATGGAATCCGATGATCCGGGCGCTCGTTTTGTCAGCAAAATCAAAGATCTCACACCTAGACCGAGAACGGAGTATCGCTCGAGTACCGGTGGTAGTATTTCGTACAAAAGGAAAAACCGCTCAGGGGTGAAATGGGTGAGAATTGTCCGTCAAGGAAATAAATTCAAAACCTATACCTCCACTAATGGTAGCTATTGGAGACTATCGCACACCATCAATTTCTCCAACTTTGCAGACTGTATCCAGGTGGGGATGTTGGTGTACAGTAAAAATGCCAATGAGCCCGTCACGGCTGTCTTCGAAAACGTGAAAGTTAACGGAGATTCGCCTAGTGCCTTGGAGCAAGCCGATGGCATTCCTGCAGATGCCCTACAAGGTATCAATGAGCAGGACATCAAGACAGATCCTAGTATTGGCATCGACCTAGACGTAGCACCCAATCCATTCGCCGACCAAACACAGATCAAATTCACGCTACCTAAAAGCTCGGATGTGACTCTGGAGATCTACAACCTCCATGGCCAACGCGTACATAGCCTGGAGAATGCCCGACTAGATGTGGGTACACACAGATACCAGTGGAATGGACAGAGTAGCAAAGGAGAAGTTTTGCCAACCGGTATTTACATGCTCCGATTACGAGCCGATAAAAAGTGGATCACGACCAAAGTATCATTGGTCAATCGATAAGAGAAATAGGTTTCTATAGCCTATTATGAGTTGAAATAGGTTTATATCTGAGGAGGAGTCCGCGGAGGGCTCCTCTTTTTCTTTCTAAACGAGGCCCTTAGTCCTTCTCCATTCAAGTAAAAATGGAGTGAACAACACACTGCAAAGGTCAAATCACACCATCTGAAAACATTAAAATGTATGTAACTGATAGCCAGTGTTTTAAAAAAAACAATACACAATAGTCCAAGTTTTAAAACCAATAGTCCAAGTTTAATACACAATAATCCAAGTTTAAAAACCAATAATCCAAGTTGTTTACAAGGGCTTCCTACATCT
>CAJXPD010000371.1 GCA_913057785.1 uncultured Lewinella sp.
GTAGTGATGTGGAGGGGAAATCCCATCTATCAAAGCATACTCGCCTTTACTTGGATATACAGTTTCGGAAATGAGATAACTCAATAGATGATTGGCAGCTTCAGGAAATCCTCCGCCATTGTCCCGCAGATCCAGAATGAGCGATTGGACATTTTCATCTGCCAATCGGGAGAAGGAGGATTTCAAAAAGGCCTTGTAGGCTTTCGGTGTAAAATTGCTGGACGGGTCAATTTGGAAGGTGGATAAGCGCAATATTCCAATCCTATTTTGTACCTGGAAATCGAATTCGTTTTTCGGACTACTCTTCTTAATCCTCACTGCTCGGTTTTCCATTATTTCTGGCACTGGTATTCCTGCCACTCGAATCTCTTTGTTGACACCTGTTGGTGTTTTGTATTCAATTTGAAACGTTTCTGGAGTGCCCTTGAAGTAGCCGTAGTATCTACTAAAGCCCAGTCCTGTAAGGGTATATGGATAGCTTAGGTTGCGGCCATCTGTCGTCAATTGCTGAGCCAGATACTGGAAAACTTCTATAGCATCCTCCCCATTGATGGACGTGACTTGACTGCCTTGGCCAATCTGGTTTTCCCTAGACACATCTTCCGTTACAAATAGGGTGTCCTGGTACCAATAGAGGCGAAGTGGTAATCTAGGTAGGTTGGTGATGAGTGCCTGGACATAGTCCTCGGGAGGGTAGATTTTGGTATGATTATTTCCAATGGCGCGGTGCAATGGCATTAGCATACGGAAGAACTGCAGGGCAGTCATCGGCTGATCCAACTGGGCATTTAGGTTGTCAAAAACAGCGTCTAATTTCGATTTGGGCGTATAGGTGTATAAGCCAGGATGGACTTTTTCCAGCTCGATTCGCAGGATGTTTAGATCTTCTTGTAGTTGAACTAGAGGTAGTGAATCTGGAGTATATTGTGCAAAAATCGACGAGACGAATATTCCCCAGCAAGCTAGAAAGCAGAGGGGGTGTTTATGTTGATTCATCATATTTATTGTAAATCTATCGTAGATGTTTCTTCAGAAATATTTCCTTCTTGATTACGTACCCTGACTGTAATGGTCCAGCTTTCTGGTAGGATATTGGGAGCAAATTCCCTACTGTCATTGATGGACCAGCTATCTCGGAGAATGTTCGGAAATTCTAGGGGAGTGGATGAATCTGAGAATGCAATAGTAATCAGGTCAATTCCTGCTTCCTCCTGAATCTCGATAGCCCAATGTAGGACCAGCGGTGATCCATTTCCCGTATCTAGGTTTTCTAGTGCTGTCGTGATCGCAATCTTACCGACCACCTGACTTTTTTGACAGGAGGCTAGTAATAGTGAGATCGAAAGGAATAACATTAGTCGTGCGATTTTCATATTTGCTTACTTTTTCTACAAAAGAAGCGGTGTTAGGGAGGAAAAGCGTACCATTAGAAGCATTGGTACCTATTTAGGTAGGTGTTTTCTGTAAGCAGAAGGTGACATGCCGGTTTCTTTTTTGAAAATTCGATTGAAACTGGTCTTTGATTTAAAGCCGGAGTCAAAAGCGATGGCGAGAATGGTGAGATGTTGAAATTCTTTGGCTGCGAGTTTTTGCTTCACCACTTGCACACGATAGACATTGATCAGATCGTAGAAGGTAGTGTTTAGATGGTGATTAATCACGGTTGATAACTTCTTGTCCGTGATTGGAATTTCTTGGGCCATGCTACCCAATGTTAGCTCCTCATTTAGGTAGATACATTCTTTTTCTAACAAGTAGAGTATTCTTTGGTGGATGACTTCGATTTCCCCCGTTTGGAAATGCTGGAGCGGATCAATGGTTATGGTTTCGGTCTTTGAGGCTCTTTTTTCATTAGTTGTTTCCTCCTGCAAGAGTTCCGGTAGCAATATCCGAGATTGGGTTAAACCGTAGTAGGCCAAGTAAATGATGAATAAGATTAATATAATGGTGGTCAGGTAAGAAAATGACCAAGCGATGTTTCCTGTTAAGCCTTCATATAGCGTAAGACTAAGATGAATGCTAATGGTCAATACAATTCCCAGCAATAAATGACGCACCCACCTGAGATCCTTGTCTTCTAGATGTGTGTAGGCAATCTTAAGTTTTTTCCTGTAGGTCTTAAGCACTGTGTAGGAAAGCCCACAGTAAAACAATAGGTATAATGCTTGAAATTGGAGAAATAAATCGCTGTTGAGTAAAGTATAGAGGTAGCGAGGTAAGGCATAATCGCCTGCCTCTGCTATCACAATCGGAAGCGTGACCGCAGGGAAGTAGCAGAATAAGGGGGTGAAATGAACAATTATACTTCTGTTGAGCCGAAGATCATTGAGGTATATACTGTTGATGTAAAACAAGAGCAAGGGACCGAGCAGATAACCGATAGGGTCGCTGAGTAAGAATCCCGTCAGATAAACCCAGTTGACTTCATGTAACTCTCCATAAGCATTTAGGCTAACGAAGAGCAAGCCTAAAAATATAATGCTAAGGATTCGCCTGGGTAGGGACTGCTTTGGCTGCCTTAGCAAGAGGAATAAAATGACCCCATTTGCCAATATGCCCGCCACCAACAAAAAGTCTACCACTAGTTTCATGTTCGTATTCCGATATTTGCTCCAACGATATAGTCGAAAAAATGGAGATTAGGTGACAATCCTCACTCCTGATATAGATGTTTGATGTCAGACAAGTCGCAAACTTTGAATTTCTCCACTACCTGTTGCTTCTTCCTGGTCGCTATAACTACACTGGCTTGGCTATGTGCCATCATCTTCCGCTTGACCAACACTTCTTCATAATGCGGGACCGTTGCACCAAATTGTTGGTGAAGGGCAGCCACCCCCATGAAGTATAGGTCGGCCCGAATCGGAGAAAGCTGTTCAAATAGAGGGGGGCCTAAGCTTACTTGAGAGGACTTAAGAACCGTCCCGCCTAAAAAATGCACTACTGTGCCAGCATGATCGCAAAATAAGGCTGCTAAGGGTAACGAATTCGTGAATACTTGCAAGGGAAGTTCAGGGGGGATCAATCTGGCGACCTCCATATTCGTTGAACCTCCATCCATAATAATTACTTGTCCGGATTCGATCAGGCAGACGGCTCTTTTAGCTAGTCTAATCTTAGCCTCTTGCTCGATGCTTATTCGTTCTTGGATCGGCAACGGAATTAATGATCTAGAGATAGCTCCTCCATGGACTTTTACCAATAGACCTTTTTCCTCCAATTCGGTTAGATCCCGACGAACAGTATCGTCTGAAACGTCCAAACTAATACTGAGTTCGACTGTATTCAATTGCTGTTGCTCCTTCAATAATTCAAGGATGATTCGAAAGCGTTCTGCTTTTTGCATAATCCTTTGGGTTTTAGTCCAATTTGCGTTAAGTTGAGGATAATTGATACTTAAATTGCAATATATGGTTTATGATGTGCGGTATTTTGCAATAATGGTAAAATTAACGAATAATTCCGCAAAACGATGATGACAGAACGAAAGCTGAAAATTGGGATCTTAGGCTGCGGGCCAATCGCGCAGTTCACCCACTTTGAATCTTGCCAGAAAGCTAAGAATATAGAATTGTACGCCATTTGTGATCGAGCACCTGATTTGCTAGAAAGGATGACCGCCATCTGGCAGCCTCGCAAGTCCTATCCAGATTATCAGATGATGTTGGAGGATCCAGCCATTGAAGCCATTATCGTTGCAACGGCGGATGCCTTTCATGTTCCTTTGAGTCTGCAAGCGATCCAAGCCGGAAAACATGTCCTGGTTGAAAAACCACTCAGTCATTCCTTAGCAGAATGCCAACAATTGGAGGAAGCTTTGGCTAAAAATCCTGTGCATTTTCAGGTGGGGCATATGAAGCGTTTCGATCAAGGGATCCACTTTGCAAAGCAATTTATCTCAGACAAAATGGGAGAGATCTTAGCTCTCAAAGCCTGGTATGGCGACAATACACAGCGTTATACCATGACGGATAATTTGCAACCTCTGCCGATCAAAAGTAAACAAGCCGTAGCACCTTCAGTTAACCCCAAGGCTGATCTTGAGCGCTATTATATGATGGCACATGGCAGCCATTTAATTGACACGGCAAGCTATCTGGCGGGCCCCATAGGTTCGATCTCTGCCAAGCTTCGCCAGAAGTTTGGGGCGTATTGTTGGTTTGTAGATGTAGAATTTGAAAATGGGTCTGTGGGGCATCTGGATTTGACTATCAAAATTCGCGGGGACTGGCATGAGGGGTTTCAGGTGTATGGTGAAAACGGCAGTGTGTTTGCCAAAACGCCAAACCCTTGGTTTTATAAGAGCAGTGAGGTGGATTGTTACTTTGAACCGGAACGGCAATATTATCGACCCTTGGCGGCGGATGGCTTTTCCTACCGCTTGCAATTAGAGCATTTTGCAGATGTGATTCTGCATGGCGTCACGCCATGGGGAACCAATCTCAAGGAAGGAATGGCAATTGCCAAAACCATGATTGCGATCAAGCGTTCCATTGCAGAAAGTCGTCCCGTTTACTTGGATCAAATCACAGAAGGAGAACTATGAGAACCTTAGGCATTTTTGCAAAAACATTTGAAAGAGACGCAGTGGCTGAAGCATTAGAAGCAGCCCAGTCCTACGGCTTTACTGCAATACAGTTCAATATGAGCTGTTTAGGCTTATCTTCTATGCCGGATCATATTCCTTTTGCTTTGCTAGAGGAGGTGAAAACCGCAATGGATCGCCTTGGCATGCAAATGGTGGGACTTTCTGCAACTTATAATATGTGTCACCCGGATGAGCAGGTACGTTTAGGTGGACTAATGCGAATGGAGGTCCTGGCAAGAGCTTGTGCTCCTCTTGGAAATAACTTGCTCACCCTGTGTACCGGAACCCGTGACCCAAATGATAAGTGGAAGTATCATCCGGATAACGGGGATACCAACGCCTGGCTAGATATGTGTGCTAGTATGGAGAAGGCCATCGATATAGCTGATAAGTATAACCTGCATCTGGGGATTGAACCGGAACTAGCTAATGTGGTATCTAATCCTGCTAAAGCTGAACAACTTTTACGAGAGATGGGAAGTGATCGCTTAAAAATCATCTTGGATCCTGCCAATCTCTTTGAACAAGAATCGCAACAGGAAGTCAAAAATAGAATCAGCGAAGCAATAGATAAACTTGGACCTAATATCGGCATGGCACATGCGAAGGATCGTGCAGCAGATGGCCAGTTTGTGGCGCCGGGAAAGGGCATAGTCCCATTTGCCCACTTTCTGACAGCATTAGATCAGGCTGGGGTGGAGGTGCCACTGGTAGCACATGGTTTTACTGAAACGGAGGTGGCAGATGTAGCACAATTCCTTAAAAATGTATAACAGATCAACTCCATTCATAGCACAGTGACAATTGAGGCATTAAATAGATAGGTAGCTTGTTGAATTTTCTTAATTTCCTTTTGAAAACCAACAAGCATGTATAACAAAACGATTAACCGAAGGCAGTTCGTGCAGCGCGGCGCTATTGCTGGACTTGGTCTTTACACTTCTACTTCGGGGCTCATCGCGCAGCCCACCGCCAATCGCCTGAAAGGTAACATTAAGCAAGTTGTAGCAGCCTGGCCCTTTATGAATACCGGTCCGAAATGGAGCCCCAAGCAATTCTTGGAGCAAGCAGCGAGCTTGGGCGTGGCCGGCGTAGAACTCTTTCCCGTAGAACATTGGGGAATGCTCAAAAAATACAAACTCATCTGTGCCGCCACCAAAAGTCACACTTTCATCCGAGGCCTGAACAACAAGGGCCACCATCCAGAGTGTTTTACCACGCTGACAAAGGCCATTGAGGCCACAGCTGCTGCAGGTTTTCCCAATGTTATGACCTTCACCGGCTTGGCAGATACTTCAGATCAAGAGAATGGTAGTGTAGTTTCAAAAGAGGAAGGGCTACAGAACTGTATCCAAGGGTATAAAGAAATGGCCCTGTTAGCCGAAAAGCACAAGATAACTATGGTCTTGGAACCCCTCAACTCTAAGGTGGCCGAAAATATGAAGGGACATCCCGGCTATACGGGAGATCATATTGACTATTGCATTGAAATCATAAAGGCCGTCGGTTCTCCAAGTCTGAAATTACTATTTGATGTCTATCATATCCAGATTATGGACGGGGACATCATTCGCCATATCGAGCAATACCAAGAGTACATAGGGCATGTACAAGTAGCAGGTGTGCCTGGCAGAGGCGAGATTGGTGATCGACAAGAAATCAATTATGCCAGAGTGATGAAGGCCTTCCTAGATATCGGCTATCAAGGTTTCGTAGGTCATGAATGGATACCAACCGGAGACCCGGTCGCTGGCTTGCAAGAGGCCGTCTCCATCTGCGATATCTAGCTTTTCTTATCAACAACAATATGAGCAACCCAAGCCTTTGTGGGTATTTTCTACCCACAAATGTCCCTGACTCATGATTTTCCACCCACGAATCTCTTGTGCCCCCAAAGCCACGGCAAATACAAAAATAACAACATGAAATCATATTCACTCCTATGCCTCCTCGCTTGCACCCTAATCTTCTTCAGCACTTGCACCACTCCACAAGGAGCAGACGAGACTGACGCCAAATCCAATACCCCCAACATCGTCTTCATGTTAGCTGACGATGTTGGATGGAGCGAGCTAGGATTCAATAACGATAAAAAGAAATTCACCCCACATATCGATCAACTACGAGCGGAAGGCCTGAGCCTGACCCAGTTCTACGTACATGCCGTCTGTGCCCCCAGCCGCACCGCCTTTCTCACCGGTCGATACCCCTTCCGCACCTGGACCGATTGGCGCACCGAAGACTTTGGCAAACCCTCCTACCTCGCTAAGCTTGGCCTGGAACTCAGCACCAATGAACAAGGCGAAGAAACTCGCCGCATTCACGCCCTCGCCACCGAAGAAAGGACGGTAGCGGAGGCCTTGCAAGAAGCGGGCTATCATACTGCCATTGCGGGCAAATGGGGTTGCGGAGAATGGCTCCCCGAGCACCTCCCACTAGGACAAGGCTTTGACCACCAATACGGCTTTTATGCCTGGGGAATAGACTATAATAATTACACGATTCCCCACAATGCCCCGGCGCGCTTTGCCGTCTACGATTGGCACAGAAACCAGGAGCCTTTATACGAGCAGGGCTATAGCACCGATTTAATCGCCAATGAAGTAGTCCGGCTCTTGGCGAACCACGAAGAGCAGCAAGGAGACAAGCCCTTTTTCTATTACATCCCTTTCAATGCCATTCACGGCCCCTTAGAAGCCACCCCGCGCTATTCCGACACCCATAGCAAGCGCTACGCCGCCCTAAAATGCTTGGATGATGCCGTTGGGAGAATAGTAGGAGCCTTGGACCAGTATGGCTTTGCAGAAAATACCTTGGTAGTATTTGCTAATGACAACGGAGCAATTCGGGACACCATGAATGCCCCTTATCGCGGCACCAAGAATACCAATTATGAGGGCGGAGTACGGGTACCCTGCCTCCTCAAATGGCCAGGTAAGATCGAAGCCGGCTCTAGCAATGATGCCTTGATGCACATTACAGATTTTTATAGCACCTTCGTCAAGCTTGGAGGCGGTAGCCTAGCGCAGGAGCGTCCCCTGGATGGAATCGATATGAGTCCAGTGATCTTGGAAGGGGCCTCCAGCACCAGAGAAGAGATCATCTTCGAGGTATCCAATAGCGTGCGCTTTCCTGCCATCCGTCAAGGAGACTACAAGCTAATTGGAGAAGAACTCTACAACATCAAGGAAGATCCCGAAGAAAGTCGAGACATCGCCCAAGAGCAGCCATCCATCGCTCAGGCCTTGAAAGAGAGGGTCCAACAGGTAGGAGAGGAGCGCCCTCCTATGCCGGATATGAGCCTGCTGATGAGCCCTGCTTTACCCTGGGTGTATGGGCAAGAAGAAAACGCCAAAGCCCCGCAATGGGTCAAGGATATCATGGCAAAAGTCAGGGCTGAGCAGCCTCAGCGCTGGGCGCCTGGTACCACGCCCTGGCCACAAGCTCCTAAGGACGGGAAGATTATTTATACGGGAGATGGGCGGTAAATCCTCACAGTGGGAGGTTGATTACCGAAGATACCCTTTAACCTTTCGACCTTCCTTGATTTCATCATTTAACTTGGATCCCAGAAGTAGGTAGTAAAAGAGATAGTTCTTTCGATGAATCTTAATCACAAAGTAGATAAAGAAGCCTTTAAGAACGAGAATGAAGTATAATACCCACATTTTGACCATATCAAAATACCGAGCTAGGGTTTTCTTCACTGGCTCCGTAAAGATTTGTTCTGGTTCGCTAAAAGCTGATTCAACTAGTACGGGGTCAAACAGTGTAAATAGCAGCTGGATAGCGGCATAGAGGTATAAAATCCAGAGTTCCCATTTTGCAGGTTCAATGAATTTACTATCTAGCCGTCCAATAACTAGACAAAGCCCTACGGCCACCAGCGCTCCGCTAATAGTTCTACTAATCAAAAAGAAAACCCCTTTTTCAGGCGCTTGGTCAAAAATCAAGATTCCCAAAAAATAGAAGAATAACATCGTCACCAGAATACCCAATTCTGCTTGATGATTAAGATTAGGCTCAAATACCTTGTCTTTGGCGGTTGAAGGTTTAATGGTGTCATCTGTAATAATGCGGTACAGAATAAAGAGAAAGAATGCTTCACTTCCATTGACTACTACATCAGTTACTTCCTCATATCCAGCGGGTAGTTTAACTCCCAGGCGTTCCAGACATTCATAAACATAATACAACACGTACAAGCCTAGAAACGAGAACCCAAGCCATCTCCACCAGCGACCAAATTGTTTAATGCTTTCGTTAGCGCGTTCCGAAAACCACTTGAAATCAATGTCATTATTGAATTTCTCTTTGTAAAAAGGAGGTGCCTCCTTAATGAACTGGTCAACCTCCACCTTTGGCTTAATTCGGTACCAAACCATACACATCAACAACGCGATCTGTAACACGAAATTCAACATGTAAGTAATGAAATAATCCGGAAGAATATCTTCGTTGCTTTGCCTCCGGTCTGCCGGAGATTCATTACCAATGTTTATGCCAAGAATTCCCATGGCCGATGTCAAGGGCTGAGCAGAAGTGGCGGACTGACTTGCTTTGACGGAATGTTGCTTGTATATGAATGCGGGTAAGAGGCTAGCAATCATTGCTGTAATCAAAAAGACCCAGATGAAGGAGGATTTATCCTTCTTTCCCTTATACGAAGGAGATTTATGAAAGATTTCTTTAGAAAGCTGAAATTTATAGCGCTCTAAGTCATTGTTTTTAGTTACTTGGAAAACCTTATCGATAGTGAATACGGCCTCATGTAAATCTCCTTCGGAGGCAGCTTTGGAGGCCTCCTCAACATTCTTGTTTAGTTCTATTTCACATTCATGCACATACTCTAGTAAGCTCAGAGTAATTTTGTTTCGAGTACGGTCTATCGATTCTTGAGAATCCAAATCTTCTTGAATTCTTCGCTTTAGTATTTCGAATCTGGAGGAGAGCGCCAATGCCCGCTTCTGCATATCCGAATCTCTTAGCTCATTAGTGATGCTCGTAAATTGTTTCAAGGCGACCTCTAGTCGTCCTTTTTTTATAAGTCTACGGAGTTCCGTTAGTGTTAAGGAACTCTCAACTACTGTCTTCCTGATCATCTGGATAGTCTAAGAATTTTGCTAAACAAAATTGGGGGATGGAGCATCTACGAACCCGACATTTTGCAGCAACATGGAATTGATGGAGGGGAGGCTGTCAAATCATTAGACAAACTCTATCAGAATGATATAGCTTGTAAATCACTATTGTTTGGGTGCAGTTCTCTAATTATTGATAAATTACGGAATTGATTTTTTTTTGTTACAAGACCCTATACTTGTTTCATTTTAAGGCTCTTTCAAGGTATCAGCCCAGAATCCTGCTGTGGGGAATCCAATCTGTAGTGTTCTTTTGCAAGTACCGAAGGATTGGCAGATTATTTAGAGGAGGTATGACCGGTGATAAATGGAATAACCATTCTCACACCCAATCCCGTTCTCACCAGCCCGGATTTACTCTCCTCAGCCCGTGTTGGTATTTTCTACCATAGCCGTCAGGCTAAGCCCTTTAAGATGA
>CAJXPD010000372.1 GCA_913057785.1 uncultured Lewinella sp.
CGATATATGAACCATCCATTTTTGGAGAATACAGAACTTTCAGATTGCCAAAATTTCGACCAACCCACTTCCGATGTTTCGCTTCTACCTTCGTATTAGGGAACTTAGCGGAGGAATCCCCTGTTCAATTCTCTATAAGACAGGAATCTAAACGCGCTAAAATTATGGTATCCCCGAAAGCATTTAACCTAATCCTAATTGATCCACAGCAGGAGCTTTGCCAAACATGGCTTGAGACCTTTCGAGAATTCTCAAAAGTGGAGGTTATCCATGGCTATTTCGAAGACGTTAAGGAATTCGACTGCCTGGTTAGCCCAGCTAATTCCTTTGGCTTAATGGACGGAGGAGTAGATCTAGCTATCCGTAAATACTTTGGGATGCAACTGCAATATGCCGTTCAAAAGAGAATACAAAAAGAGTTTTACGGTGAGCAGCCGGTGGGTACCTCTATAATCGTTTACACCGGAAATGAGGATCATCCTTTTTTAGCACATACCCCTACCATGCGGGTTCCAATGGATATTTCTGGCACCACTCAGGTTTATGATGCTATGTTTGCTATGCTTAGAGCCGTTGCTAACCATAACAAGGGAAATCAATCAAGAATCGAGCGTGTCCTTTGTCCAGGTCTAGGTACGGCAACTGGAAGAATGGAGTTTGCCGAAGCAGCAAGGCAAATGGCATTGGCCTATCATAATTTTTTACACCCTACTACAAATATGACATGGCCGAATTTAATGCGTAGAAATAGTTTGATACAAGGAGCCTAAATTCAAACATTCGAAGGTGCCTCTCCCTTGCCTTAGTTGAACTTCGGATGTTCTGCCAGCACACAAATTTTTTCCTTACTGGGGAACTATTTCACCCCTTAATCCGGTTGTACTATTCGGCACTGGTCTAGAGAACGCGTATTTCAGAGAATCCTCACCACTCCATTTACCTTCCCAACATACCGGGCCACTAAACGCACCATATTTTCTCACCTCAAAATTATTACACATGGAAACCAAACAACACGTTTACAATTTGATTATTCTGGATGAAAGTGGATCAATGAACTCGATCAAGAACACCATCATCAGCGGCTTTAATGAAGTAGTGCAAACCGTAAAAGGAGTCGCCGCTCAGTTTCCAGAACAAGCTCATTACATTTCATTAGTCTCTTTTAATGGGTTGGGCATCAAGACGCATTTGAGCTGTGCCTCGGTAGAAAAGCTAGACGAGATCAATGGTGAGCTCTATCGGCCCAATTCTTCGACTCCTTTGTTTGATGCAATGGGGGAAGCCATTAATACTCTCCGGCAGACCACCGATTCCCTTAGCAATTGTAATGTGCTCGTTACAATCATGACCGATGGTATGGAGAATGCTTCTAAGGAATATAGAAAAGCAGCCATTAAAGCCTTGGTAGATGAACTAGGAGAAAAAAATTGGACCTTTACCTACATTGGCGCAGATCATGATATTGAAAGCTTCGCCGAATCCATTTCTATTAAGAATACCATGCGATTCGAAAAGAATCCCACAAGCATGAGACGCATGTTTGCCAGAGAAACTCGTTCTAGAGCATACTATAGTCAGAAGATCCGAGAAGGTAAAAGTACCAAGGAAAACTTCTACTCGGAGGAGGATGAATGAGTACGCTCTGAACCCATTTGAATGGTATTTTGTCATTTTATTGCATTAACCATAAGTAAACTCAATGTTAATTTAATGTAAACTTTTGTATCTTTGCTATCTGATTGAATCGTTTTTTCACAAAAACAAGAGCAGATGGATAGTAAGTTCAAAGACAAGCAGCACTTTAATGATACCTTAGTTTTCGCCATCATTGGGTTGGCCTTTTTGGCCACGATAGCAGGCCTCATAAAGACACTTTGGATAGGGGACCTCAACTTAATGAAGTCCCTTATCTACCTTGGTGTTTTAGCCCTTCTGGGCGGATGGTTCTGGTGGCTCCGGCGCCTTGAATTAAAGGTCTCCATCAACCAGAAGCGAATCAAGTATAAAATGGCACCTTACCATGCCAAATCCAAACGAATCTCTTGGGATGAGGTAACTTCCTGTAAAGTCGTGAAAACACCCCTTGTAGCTCAATGGCACGGCAGCAATGTTCACTTCTTTAGGGAAAAGTGGTTCTCTCTGAGTGGCCGAAATGGGCTGTCACTACTAACGCGAGATGGAGAGGCTTATTTTATCGGTTGTAAAGATGTTGAGGGATTGGCAAAGTTCCTGGCAAAGCTTAGATCCTAAGGCAGAACATCGCAACTTACAGCCCTCTTTTACCTTTCTAAGTTAAACGTGCTAGTCGTCCCAAGGCCATTATTAAGCAGTAGATCATGATCATTGGTGTGCTGGTTACAAGGGAATTGAATTGGAATCTATGAAAGCATTTGTCATGCTTATTTTCTATTGTCTATCCCTTTCCTTCCTGGGCCAGGTTGATCCAGTTTATTCCGTAACAATCTACCTAGATTCCTACTTGAATGAGAACAGTCTTCGAGAAAAGATGCATACGCATACCTTTATTTTTAATGGCCAGGGGCAACTCCTAGTCCAGGAAAATCACTTAGAAAGCCTAGTATTGACTGATCGTGATATTGGCAAAAACTACAAATACACCAGCTATCAATACCAAGATGGGAAGATCTGGAAGGCGAAAACAGAATTTATTGCTGAATCTGGTGAACGACTTCCTTCGAGTACTCGGATCTTCACCTACAAAAATGGCCGTGTAATTGAGATACAGGAAGGCGTGAATCCAGATTCGATATTCAATTTCTATACAATCCGTTACGATAAGGAAGGACGAAAAAAACAAGTAAACTGGCTAAGGGCGGCTTACGACACCCTACATCAAACCACCGACTTCACTCATTACGACACCATTAGCTATTCATTCCATTGGGATGACTTGGGAAGGTGTCAGGCCTATTCTGCTCCATCTAGTATTGAGTTTTCGGAAAGTGGAAAAGCTTCTTCCCTACGTTCCTACCATCGCGGATATCTAGATCAGGATTTTCGATTAATACGGGACGAACAAGGGCGGCTGGTCAGCTCTTCTTTTGAGGCGCGGTCAAACTATCAGAATGAGGAGAAGATTTTTCAATATAGTGACTCCGATGGACTGCTACATAGCGTCAACTGTAGATCAGAACTATTCGTTGGAGGATACTCTGCCAAGCTCCAAAATAGGACCCGATCGAACTATGAATTCAGTTACAGTAAGGACTTCAAAGACCTACCAAAGCAATACTTTCCAATAATCAATAAGCAACTCTCGGAAGCATTCCTCCCTAAGCAGGAAGAGTGGCAGATCTTTAGGCCTTAAACCCTACCCCCGATGCCGCTTTCGAAATCTCGAAGGTGACTCTCCCTTGAATTTATTGAATTGCTTGTGAAAAAAGGGTAGGGATTCATAGCCACAAGCAAACCCAATCTGAGCCACCGACCAATCTGTATCGATCAGCATTCGGCCAGCAATGTTTATCCGATATTCATTGAGAAAACTGAAAAAGGGACGGCCCATCATTTTGCTGAAGAAGCGCGAAAAAGATTGTTCCGACATACTTACCAATTGAGCGAGCTCCCTTAAATAGATTTTTCGTTGATAATTAAGCTCCACAAAATCGTGCACTTTAGACATCCGATCGCTGTATTCCGCAGGCAGATCATCAATGAAGCGGTTTTCTGATAAGGTCTGGTAGCTACAGTTGGACAAGCGTAGTAAAATAGACAATAGATGAACATACAATTGATGCCCCTCCTTATTCGGTAGCTCCCGAACCTCAACAATCAAATCCGTCACTTCGGCAGCCGCAAAGAGTAAGCCCCTCGAAGCTACACGGAGCAGCGTCAAAAGGGGAGTAAGCTCCGGGATGTTTGCAAAGATCCCTTTCTCCCATTGTATCACTACCGATCTGGCCAAACGTTCCTCCTCCACCTGATTTTTCCAACAGTGTGGCAGATTCGATCTAAGCAATACCAATTCTCCAGCTTGATAAGGCCCCACATAATCACCAATAAACTTGGTCCCAGTACTTTCTTCGATTAAAGTCAATTCATGCTGCGGATGAAAATGCCAGGGTGCATCAAAGCTCTCCTCCGCATATTGGAAGGCCAAAATAGATTGTGAACTTCCTAGGTGTATTTGTTCTAAGACAGGCTTCATTAAGTGCTCTATTTTACCTTAAGGCTTCACAATTTCCGCAATCGAACACAGAATAGTTAACTTTTTGATCAAAAAAGAATAGCGTCATTCCAAAAAAGGAAGAGATCTTTGCTATTGAACGAACAAATTCAAGAACTTTAGGGAATGGAGACTTTAACCAATAGAGATCTTTCTCAGCATCACCAACTGCTTGGTGATCTATTCCCCAATCTATCGCCAGAAGAAGCTTGGGAAAGCTATAAACTCCCCGAGGATAAGATTCAATTCTTTCACGAGCACGGTTATCTCAGTCATGTCAAGATCTTGGAAACGGAGCAAGTGGATAGGCTCAGGCTAGAATTGGAACAATTGAGGGATCCTAATCATCCAAAGCATGACCTATTCTATGAGTTTCATTCCAATGAATCGACCGATCCCAATACGGTCTTATTCCACTCTTTAGGACATTGGCGGATTTCTGAGGGATTTCATGACGTATTGTGGAATCCTAGATTCGTGGTGGCAGCCAGTCAGTTACTAGGGAATAAAGCAGTACGTTTTTGGCACGATCAATTGTTTTGTAAACCTGCTAAACATGGAGGAGTGGTGGCTTGGCATCAAGATTATAGCTATTGGACCCGGACTACCCCCATGCAGCATTTGACTTGCTGGGTAGGATTGGATGACGCTACTGTAGAAAATGGTTGCCTGCACTACATTCCCGGTAGTCACCGATGGGAGCTATTGGATCGGATCGATCTGGCCGGCGACATGGAAAGCCTGAAAGATCATTTGACAGAGGGTCAGAAGGCTCAATATGATCAGAAAGTAGCTATCGAAATGCCGAAAGGCTACGGCACTTTTCATCATCCACTCATGGTGCATGGTTCCTACGAGAATTACGCCGAGCAATCGCGGAGAGCTTTTGTGTTGAATGTGTTCGCTGATGGTACCCGCTCCAATTCCGACGAGGAGTTGTTGCAAGGCGTGCCACCCATCGCAAAAGGTAAAGAAATGCAGGGGCAGTTTTTTCCACTGCTATATGATCGGGAAGCTGCTTCAAAATAAAGTTTGATATGTCTAGACTTTCAAAGAGTGCCATTGCTACTGGTGATGGCCAATTCGTGATTGAGGAGGTTAGTCTGGCGGCTCCCCAGCCAGATGAAGTGATCGTTAAAATGCGGGCGGCGGGCTTGTGTCATACGGATTATGATTCCCTTTCATGGGGTAAACCCATTGTAATGGGACATGAAGGAGCCGGCGAAATCATTGAGCTAGGTGAGGCCGTGCGGGCTTTTGAGGTTGGAGACAAGGTAATCCTCAATTGGGCTACCCCTTGTATGAGCTGCTTTCAATGCCAAGAGGGCAATCAGCATATATGTGAAAATAACTCTCCCGTAGTAGCAGGAGGTAATGGCCACACACCTGGACATGCCCATCTGGAAGGAACGAAATGGAAAGGTCAAGTGATTGAACGTTCTTTTAACTTAGGGACGCTGAGTGAATTTGCCCTCGTAAAGGAATCAGCTTTAGTTAAGGTGGAGGAAGAGGAGTTGAACTTTTCAGCGGCTGCAATCGTAAGTTGTGGCGTGATGACGGGCTATGGTTCCGTGGTCAACGCGGCTAAATTACAGGCCGGTAGTTCGGTGGCTGTGCTAGGTTGTGGAGGCGTAGGATTGAATGTGATTCAAGCGGCAGCCATTTCTGGAGCGGCTAAGATCATTGCCGTAGATATCAATGCAGATAAATTAGCCTTGGCTAAGCAGTTCGGGGCAACAGATACCTTGCTGGCTAATCGAGCGGATGAGGGTTTAATTCAAGCGGCAGAGAAGGTGCGGGAGATGTGCAATGGAAGAGGGGCGGACTATGCTTTTGAATGTACTGCTGTACCTGCTCTGGGAGCAGCTCCATTGGCCATGGTCCGCAATGCAGGAACCGCGGTTCAAGTAAGTGGTATTGAGGAAGATATCACCATTGACATGCGCCTATTCGAATGGGATAAAATCTATATCAATCCGCTATATGGGCAGTGTCGACCACAAATCGATTTCCCAAAGTTAATGGCTTTGTATAAAAAAGGCGAGCTGAAATTGGATGAGATGATCACTCGAGAATATAAGCTAGAAGACCTAAGTCTAGCCTTCGATGACATGCTTAAAGGACGCAACGCGAAGGGTGTTGTCGTGTTTGAATAAAATCACTTCATGGCTAAAAGCAGCTTCAGAACCATAGAAATCTCCGATCCGAATTTCGAACCGTCCGGATTGAGATTCATGACCATCAAGACCTCCAATCTCCTTGGGCGGGGCGACCTTTGCCTGTTCGTTCCGCAACAGGCGGAAGATCATCAGCATCTTCCCATCTATATCCTGCTGCACGGGGTATATGGCAGCGCCTGGGCCTGGGCGCTGAAGGGTGGCGCTCATCAAAGTTTCCAACAACTGTTGGAAGAAGGGATGGTCCAACCAGCAGTCATCGCCATGCCTTCAGATGGTCTGTGGGGCGATGGATCAGCTTATTTCACGCACCATCAAAAGGCTTTTGATCAATGGATCGTTGAGGATGTCCCCTTAGCTATTGCGGAGAACATAGCTGGTACCAGTACTGCTTCTCCCTTATGTATCGGGGGCTTGTCAATGGGTGGGTATGGTGCCTTATCCTTGGGCTCGAGGTTCCCAGGTCGTTTCCGAGCTATATCCGGTCATAGTTCTATTACTCGCCTAGAGCAGATGACGCAATTTGTAGAAGAACCGCTGGGCGAGTACAGCAAGGAATGCGAGACACCTCATGTAATTGATAGCATGCTCGCCAACAAGGATCAGCTCCCACCTATTCGCTTTGATTGTGGAAATGCTGATGAGTTAATTCAAGCGAATAGGACCCTCCATCAGGAAATGAATGCGGCTAAGATCCAACATAACTATCAGGAATATCCCGGTGGACATGAATGGCCTTATTGGCAAGAACACATCAGAAAAACCTTCCTCTTTTTTGATCAACACGTAAAGTGATTTAACTCAATATGGGCTTAACAAGATGCCCGTGAACATCTGTCAGCCGGAATCTCCGACCTTGATGCTTAAAGGTCAGCCGTTCATGATCGATGCCCATCAGGTGGAGTAGGGTGGCATGAAAATCATGAACATGCACCGGATCCTTGACGATATTGTAGCTAAAATCATCCGTTTCCCCATAGCTGAAACCAGGTTTGACCCCAGCCCCTGCCATCCACATTGTGAAGCAGCGTGGGTGGTGATCCCGACCATAGGTTTTCGGGGTTAACTTTCCTTGCGAATAAACAGTACGCCCAAATTCTCCGCCCCAAATCACCAAGGTATCTTGCAATAATCCTCTTTGCTTTAAGTCCTTTAGCAGCGCAGCAGTAGGTTGATCCGTCATACGGCATTGCTTTTGGATGCCCCCAGGCAATCCTACGTGCTGATCCCAGCCTCTTTGGTATAATTGGACAAACTTCACCCCCTTTTCCAACAATCGACGTGCTAGGAGGCAGTTGGCGGCGTAGGTGCCCGGATCACGGCTTTCCGCGCCATACATTTCAAATATATGATCAGGTTCGTTTGATAAGTCCGTCACCTCAGGAACAGAAGTTTGCATCCGATAGGCCATTTCATATTGAGCGATTCGGGCATTGATTTCCGGGTCGCCATAGGTGTCGTGCTGAATGCCGTTGAGCTGCTTCAAATAAGATAACATCCTGGCTCTATCCTTACCATCGTAGTTCTCGGGATTATTGAGGAATAGTACCGGATCTTTACCCGATCTAAACTGAACGCCTTGATGCTCCGTTGGCAAGAAGCCATTACCCCAGAGGCGTGCATATAGGGGCTGCCCTCCACCTTTCTTAGATACTAAGGTGATAAAGGTGGGTAGGTTATCATTGTCAGATCCGAGGCCATAGCTGATCCAAGCCCCTATGGAAGGGCGTCCAGGCAACTGATGGCCAGTCTGGAAAAAGGTGATCGCCGGGTCATGATTGATCTGTTCTGTATACATCGACTTAATGAAGCACAGATCATCCACCATTTCCGCAGTATAAGGCATCAATTCGCTCACCCACTTTCGGCATTCGCCATACTGTTTGAACTTGAACAAGGAAGGGGCAATAGGCAAAGAAGACTGAGAAGCACTCATACCTGTTAAACGTTGCCCTTGGCGCACTGAATCTGGTAATTGCTTTCCAAATAGCTCTTGCAGTTTTGGTTTGTAATCGTAGGTTTCAAACTGGGAAGGACCTCCACTCTGAAATAGATATACTATCCGCTTTACCTTCGGAGTGAAGTGGGGAAGGCCAGGTAAACCTCCTCCGCTTTTTGACGAGAGTTGCTCCGTGTTTGACCTAGCCAGCAAACCGTTGGGATTTAGTAAAGCACTCAAAGCCAGTACCCCCAAGCCGAGGGTGGTTCTAGTTAAAAACTGTCGGCGATCAATCTGCTGCTCTATCCGTTGCAGGTCCTTATGGGTCGATCGCAGTATATCGTGATGGTGACTCATACTTTTATCTTTCGTTCTTCGATAAACTTCGTGTTTGAAGACATTCAAAACGTTTTACTGTCAGTAATCGTCAGTATGCGCTTTTGCGGCTCATTTTATGATTGTCCACGAGATTGGTCGAAGAAGGTTATCTTTTAGTAATTGTAGCATCGCCATTCATAATGACGCTAGCCACTACGGCGTTCGCCGCTATTCTGTTGGAATCCAACTTGGGATCAATCTGATAGGCCCCGATTTCTAGCCAGCCCTTTGCCTTTTCCGGGTTTTTGGTGAAAACGGCATATTCTTTTGCTTGCAATTCGAGAAGTAGTTCTAACTCTCGCAGGTCAGGCGATCTCCCGGTTAGCTTCATGAAGGCCTGCCGTATAGCAATCTCATTGTCAGCGTTTCGGGTCATTGTCTCGCCGATAACTTTGGCGGCCTCGACAAAGGTGGGGTCATTCAAGAGCACCAGTGCTTGCAAGGGCGTGTTTGTCTTTTGTCGTCGGACCGTACAAGCTTGGCGCTCTGGTTGATCAAAGGTTGCTAGGGTGGGGTTTGGAATGGTTCTACGCCAAATCGTGTAGAAACTGCGACGATATAGTTTGTCTCCAGCATCTTGTACATAGGCATCGAAGTTCATTTTCCACAGTCCATCCGGTTGATAAGGCCGTACACTTTCTCCCCCGATCTCCCTATTTAATAAGCCACTAGCAGTCAATGCATTGTCTCGCATCATCTCACTAGTTAGTCGAATACTAGGTCCTCTAGCTAACCAAACATTTTCCGGGTCTTGTTTCAGGAGGTCTGGGTGGGCATAGGAATTTTGCTTGTAGGTTTCGGAAGTCACGATCAAACGCTGCAAGGCTTTTACATCCCAACCCGATTCAACAAAGCTAACCGCTAGCCAATCCAATAGTTCGGGATGACTCGGCAGCTCCCCCTGGTTGCCAAAATCCTCCGCCGTTTTGACTAGACCTCGCCCGAAGTAGTTTTGCCAATATCGGTTAACTGCCACACGAGCAGTTAGCGGATGATCTGGGTGCGTTAGCCACTGAGCCAAACCGAGGCGGTTTCTAGGAAGATTCTCCGACATGGCCAGGAGGCTAGCAGGAGTACTGGGGGAGACCTGCTCGCCATAATCGTCATAAACGCCACGATTTAGAACAAAAGTCGGGCGGGCATCTTCCATTTCTTCCATTACCATTACCTCTTGTACTTTTTCCATAGAGTCTGCATAAGTCGTTCGCAATCTCATTAAATCGGTCAAGGTAGATTGGTAGGCGGAGGAGTGGTGTTTGAGGTAGTATTGAGTGAGTATTTGCTTTTGTTTTGTTTGAAGCTTTGAAGCTGGTAGATCAGCTAGCTGATGCTGGCCGACAACTTGTTGAACTTCTAAGGCGGCCAGTTCCCGATCATACACCAAGATTTCATCCACCTTAGCATCCTTCAAGCCTTTTCCCCGCCAGCGGCCCGCCA
>CAJXPD010000373.1 GCA_913057785.1 uncultured Lewinella sp.
TAAGCAAGGCGCGCACTGGGCTGATACTTCTTTGAAGGTATTCCGAGAAGCGCCTCTAGCCCTCAAGCGCCCTGAACTCCCCAGCACTCCCGAAGCCTATAAACATCCCATCGATAAGTTTGTGTATGCTTACTTCCAAGAGCAAGGCATCGAATGGCCCCAGCCAATAGATGATCGACAGTTCATCCGAAGAGCCTACTTGGATATAACGGGACTGCTCCCTAAACCAGCCGCAATAAAACAATTTCAAGAAAATACGTCATCAGATAAGCGACAGCAATTGGTCGAGGAGCTGTTATCAGATAAAGAAAATTACACCTTGCATTGGCTAAGTTTCTGGAATGATCTACTTCGTAATGATTACTCTGGTACTGGCTTTATTACGGGTGGGCGACAACAGATCACGGATTGGCTCTATCAATCTCTGATTGTAGATAAGCCCTATGATCAAATGGCTAGGGAATTGATCAATCCCTCGAAAACCTCAGAAGGCTTCATCAAGGGTATCCAATGGAGAGGAGTCGTAAACGCTAGCCAAAGGACCGAACTACAAGCCGCTCAAAACATTTCGCAATCCCTCCTAGGTGTCAACCTAAAGTGTGCTTCCTGCCACAATAGCTTCATTAATAATCTGACCTTGGAGCAAGCCTATGGCTTTGCTAATATTTTCGCTGAGGAGCCCTTAGAGATTCATCGCTGCGATAAACCTATTGGTAAATTTACGCCTCCGAGCTTCCTGTATCCCAGCCTTGGGGAAGTGGTTGGGGATAGTCTAAAGGCCCGCCTAGCCGCCCTTGCTGAAGTCGTGGTCCAACCTGCTAATGGCCGCCTCTATCGCAATATTGTCAATCGATTCTGGCAACAGCTATTTGGCCGAGGCATCATCACTCCAGTGGATGAACTAGACAACCTCCCGTGGAATCAAGATCTGCTGGATTGGATCGCTGCTGAATTCATCCAAAATGACTACAGCCTCGCCCAACTGTTAACAGATATTATGAGTTCGCAAACGTATCAGTTACCGGCGGTGAACTATCCCTCCCCTGCCTACGTGGCTTCCGAACAGTTCGTCTTCCGAGGCCCCTTGATCAAGCGCCTTAGCGCTGAACAATTTGTCGATGCTTTTGCCCAGGTGGTTCAGCCCATGTATAAGAGCCGATCTTACGACCCTGATAGCGCCGCAATGGATTGCGAATGGATTTGGCATGAAGAGATAGAAGTAGAACGCAGAGTGTTACCAAAACCCGGTAAGCGCCGCTTCCGAAAGAGCTTTGTCGTGCCACTGGGGCAGCAAGTAGCCCGTGCTAAACTACTGTTGACCGCAGATGATGCATTCACTTTATTCATTAATGAACAACAGATCTTAGCAGGTCGAGATTGGCAGCAAGTACAACAAGTCAATCTACCCGTGGATCTTCTTCGCAGCAACAATCAAATCGCCATTGAAGGAGACAATGAAGGAATTATAGCTAATCCGGCTGGCTTGCTGTTTTCCTTGCGATTGGAATTGGAGTCTGGCGATACACTCTTTGTTCACTCCAACCGCAGTTGGAAGACGACCAAAGATACCTTGGATACAGGTTGGACCGCCTTGGATTACGATGATTCGGACTGGGAAAAGGCCTGGCGTGCAGGTCGGTTTGACAAGAGCTTCTGGGGGGTATTGCCGGCCTATAATTTCGATTCCTCCGAAGCTAGTCCTCCTATCGTGAGAGCAGCCTTGGTAAGACAGGATGATTTCATGAAAACGCTCGGAAGGCCCGTGAGAGAGAATGTCACTTCACAGCGAGATGTCACTTCGACACTCCTTCAATCTCTCTTGCTAACCAACAGCGCTCTTTTCCATGAAAAAATAAGCCAAGCAGCTCGCCACTGGCTATCCGATGGTCAATCTCCAATTCATGCCGTAGAGGCCCTATATCGACAAGCACTTGGCCGTGAACCTAGCCAACGTGAAAAGCGAATATTACGAAAGCAACTTAAATCCACGGAACCGGCGGAGTTTCTAGAAGATGTGATTTGGTCCATTGTATTACTCCCTGAATTTCAATTGATCTAGCGTATGTTTAAAATTAATCCCCTGTTATGTTAAACGACATCGAAACACGAAGAACCTTCTTACAAAAAATGCAACAAGCCAGTATGGCTGCCATGGCTGTGGGCTTACCTAGTACCTCCTTCCTTTCCAGTTGCAATACCACCAATGTATCCAACTCCACCGCCGATAGCGTCATCTTGCTCTGGATGGCAGGGGGTATGTGCCATACCGAAACCTTCGACCCTAAAAAGTATACCCCATTCGAAAAAGGAATGGAAAGCAAGGCCGTGATAAGTACCTTCCCTTCTAGCCCCACGGTACTTGATGGGATCCATTTTTCGGAGGGCTTGGAAGGCATTGGCAGTGTCATGGACCGGGGTACTTTAATCCGCTCCTACCGAGCCGCTGACTTGGGCCATATCCTGCACACGCGCCATCAATACCATTGGCACACCTGCTACGAACCACCCCAATCCGTACAACCTCCACACATAGGTGCCTGGATCGCCAAGGAGCTGGGCCCCGTCAATCCTGTCATCCCCCCTTTCATTGACATCGGGCAACGTTTCACGGTTGGTGAGGGAGAGGAGTTGAAGGCCTTTCATTCGGCAGGGTTCCTGGGATCGGCCTATGGCCCTTTTTTCATCCCGGATCCCGCCTATGGCCTAGAAAGTGTTCGCCCTCCCAAGGGCATGGACCTCAAACGTTTCGAAAGTAGGAACAAACTGTACCGGGAATTGGTCAAGAATAGCGCCTTTGGAGAATACGGTAGTAGCTATCAACAAGAATCCTACTTGAGGTCTATGGAACAAGCTTATCAGCTGCTGCGCTCGCCAGAAGCCCAGGCCTTTGATCTCTCGCAAGAACCCAAAGAAGTATATGATGTATACAATACGGGGCGCTTCGGACTAGGCTGTTTGTTGGCTAGAAGATTGGTGGAAAATGGCGCTCGTTTCATCAGCGTTACTACCGAATATGAACCTTTCTTAGGTTGGGATACGCATGAGAACGGGCACACCCGCTTACAGGGGATGAAAGCCCAAATTGATCGTCCCATTCAGCAATTGATACTAGAGCTAGAAGAACGGGGATTGCTAGATCGCACCTTGATTGTTCTAGCTAGCGAATTCAGCAGAGATATGCTAATGGAAGGACGTCCGGGAGCCAATGTGAGAGATCAAGTTAATGTTCCGGATCAGGTAGAATCCTTGAAGCACTACGGCATGCATCGGCATTTTACGGATGGCTGCTCCATGCTGATGTGGGGCGGTGGTGTCAAGAAAGGACATGTATTGGGTGAAACAGCGGCAGAACGGCCTTTCAAAGCCATTACGGAACCCATTGTGATCGATCAAGTTCATCAAAGTATCTATCACGCCCTGGGCATCCCAGCAGAAACGCATTACAACATAGAACAACGCCCTTTCTATACCACTCCAGATGGGACGGGTGAAGTCATCGCTGATCTTTTTACGCAAAGCATATGATATATCCTCGAATTGCCGGACTCGCTATTCTGGGTCTCTTGATCGGCTGTGCCCAAAGGAATAGCCCTACTACAAATTCGGACACCAACTCATCAATCCAATTTGAAAAGCAGCAAGTGACCTCCCAGTTTCTTGCCGAAGGCGTAGCTATTGGAGATGTGGACCAGGATGGGGATCAAGATATCCTTACGGGTTTTCATTGGTTTGAGGCGCCCGGTTGGGAGCGGCACGACATCCAGCCACCCGTAGCATTTGATTATGCTACCGCCTACAGTTCGACCTTTCTCAACTTCACTATGGATGTAAATGAAGATGGTCGAGTAGACCTGATCAGAATTGACACGCCAGGAGAGGGGGTATACTGGTATGAAAATCCAGGCGCCTCCGCGGGGTACTGGACCGAACATTTTATCGACAGCAGTGCCTGCAACGAATCGCCCATGCATGTCGACATCGACCTAGATGGCCGAAAAGACCTCGTTTTCGCTCATGAAAAGGAAGGCGTCCTGTACTGCTTTCGAGCACCAAAGAAAGGCTTGCGTGACACCTGGGAATCCCTAGCCCTGAGCGCACCCGATGCGATGGGCACCAATCGCTATGCGCATGGTCTCGGATATGGGGACGTCAATGGCGATGGGCGGCGGGATATCCTCATTCGCCAGGGCTGGTGGGAGGCGCCTAGCGATCCCTTGGACGTGCCTTGGACCTTCCACGAAGCGGCTTTGGGCGAACCTTGCTCCCAGATGTTTGCTTGGGATTTGGATCAAGATGGAGATTCCGATATTCTATCCGCTTCTGCCCACAACTTCGGGATTTGGTGGCATGAGCAATCAGGTGACAATGCTTTTGAGACACATCTAATCTCAAAAGCTTTTTCTCAGACGCATGCCGTTGAATTAGCTGATTTAGATGGAAATGGATTACCAGACTTCATAACTGGGAAACGGTTCTTTGCGCATAATGGGAAGGATCCGGGTGGGAACGACGCTGCTGTATTGTATTGGTTTGAGATGAGGCAAGATGAATCGGGATCACCCCAGTGGATACCGCATCAGATTGATGATAATTCTGGTGTAGGTTTACAGGTAGTGGTGGAAGATTTGAATGGGGATGGGAAATTGGATATTGTTAGTTCTAATAAGAAGGGTGTGCACTGTTTTTTGCAGTTGTGATGTATAAGACTTCGTCCTTTTTTCTATGATAAAAAAGGACCAAAAAATCATGGCTTTATTCATTTCTTAACGTGTTGAGTCATCCGCAAATCCTAAACGCTACAAACTCGCTAATTGAGTAGATTTTTACGCTGAACTTGATAGGTCGTTCCGTCGCTACGTTTCAAGACTAGCGTTGAGAATGCTCATACAGTGTATCGTTCTTGACGGATTTTCGGATGACTCACCACTAAAATGAATAAGGCCGAGTAATCTCACCTAGAAAGCTGGGCAAAACTTCGGAAGCTTTAGTCAAGCTTTAGCCTTACTTCATGCGATTCAGGTACTCATCAACATCTCGATTCTGATAGCCGGAGTCTGAAATCTTTCCAAAGGCGTACCGAATCGACAGGCCAAAGGTCCGCCGGTCGATAATATACAGGGTTCGGGTATCGATTTGATTGATACGATAACCCTCTCGCAGCTTCATAGCACGGAAAAGGTCATCAAAGTGAATACCGATCTGCAGTCCCTTCGGAAATTGCTTATTCAGAGACCCACCCAATACCCAGTAGGGATCTCGTTCAAATATACCTTGGAACTGGCGACTCAAGCCCCAGGCATACAAGCCCAGGGTCCATTTCTTGGGGAGGCGGAATTGATGGTTGGAGTAGTAATAAAAATACGGCCTACTGTTTCCCAATTGAGCCCGCTCATCTCGCACTTTTACTTGCGTTAGCATGAGAAAATTAGTCATGCTCCAGAACTTGTAGTTGAACGGGCTGGTAAGTCGAATATCAAAGCCATTTTCTCCCTCCAGGTTTTCTGGAGATTGCACCAATCGCCCCTGTCCTTCATTATATTCCACCGTGACATAGACAGGCAATTGTCGATTGAAACGGGAGATGCTGATGGAATGGTTCTTATACTGATAATTGATGGAATATTCTTCGTTGATCGTTGGCTGTAAATTGGCGTTCCGAGTATACTCTAAGAAAGGGTGTACAAAGGTGGAAATGGAACTCGCGTTGAGATAATCTGGGCGTTGTACCGTTTTGGCATAGTTAAAGGAGATCGTTTGGAAAGTATCTAGCTGCCAATTGAAAGTTGCTTTGGGAAAAAGGATGGTTTGATCGCGATCTACTAGCAGTTCTGCCTCTTCTCGAAAGCCTCCTTCCACCGTCGTTGTTTCCGATCGTAGCCCCAGCGAATAATCCCACTGATTTCCTTGTCCGACGAATTGGGTATAGCCTGCGTAAGTTCTTTCCTCGTAATCATAATTCGACAACACAGCTGGGATAGCACCTAAAAAATCAAAATCCAGAAAAGCATCAGCAGTCGCATGATAGTAACTCAATCCAGCCTCCCAACGATGATCTTGTGCGAGCTTTCTTTCAAAATCCAGCCGAGCCGCAAAGACATCGATCGTATATTTCTGGTATCGTTCCTGGGACAACTCTGACCCCTGTTCATTGTAGTTATTAAAGATCTGATTACTTAGATCACGCAGATAGCTTGAATATTGCAGGCCTAGGAAGAGATTGCCTTTTCCGTCCGGTAATCGTTTGTTGTAGTTGAAATTGCTACTGAAAAACGAACGGTTCTCAAATGCCTCTACGAAAGATGTAATCTCGTCCAGCTGCATACCTTGCAGCAAGGTGGAGTTAGTCGTAATTGGTGCCTCCGTGGTGTGGGTTCGAAGATTGGTATTGGCGGATAGATATTCGCCTTCCCCAATTTGATAATGGAAACCTCCCCCAATAATGAACTGAGGACGTGGACCGGTGGAAATAGAGGCTTGATCTAGGAAGGAGGGTAAATCAGGTACGTCGAGTTGATTATTTACACTTTCCCAAATTCCAATTTGGTTGTAGTTAAAGTTTGCCTTCCATTCCCATCTTTTCTTTTTCAAAGCTGCATTAAAGGTCGCATAGCTATTGAAACGCCGCCGTAATGCGATCACCTCCGAGAGATCCATCCTGATCCCATCGGAGAAGTTGAGCCGGCGGGTCACCAGCACCACTACTCTACCATTCGCTTCGTAGCGGGCAGATGGATTATTAATGATCTCGATACTTTTAATGCTTTCAATAGGGAGCGCGTTGAGATCATCCATGGAAATCCGTTGATTCTCAAGATAAATTAGCGGGTCTCCTTTACCGATAATACTGATGGATTGCCGATCATTGCTCAGTTGTACCCCCGGCAGTAGGGCTAAGACATCCATGGTAGAGCCAGGGTTCACAAAGGTAGAATGATCAATCGTGAACTTAAGATTACCGTTTTTATTCACCACGGTATTCCTTTTGCCCACCACCGTCACTTCATCCAATAGAGCGACGTCCTTTTGCAAGGATATATCCAGCTGGAGATCATGATCTAGTTCGATCGTTTGGCGATAATTAAAGAATCCCAGGGCACGCACCTCCAATTGATATACCCCACCTACCGTCGGTGTCAGCTCAAAAGCTCCCGCTTCAATACTAGTAAAACTCACCAAGTTGGAATCGGAAGTCTGCCATAGCAAAACCTCCCCAAAACTCAAAGGGGCTTTTTCATCATCGAGCACTGCCCCCTTAATCAGGAAGGATTCTTGCGCAATAACTGGCCAGCTTAAGAGCGCAATTAGGAGTGTATATATAATTTTCATAGCTTGGGAATAGGGCAAAAAGAAACTGATGTAGGTGTTTTGATAAATTCCTTTGCTCATACACCAAGTTTTGGTAAGGGTTCAAGAAAAAGCCTTAACTTATTAACTTAAGTAGTATCCAGTTTACCTGAGGTGTATTAAAATGAAGAACCAACATTTAATGGCTGTTTTGGTAGCAGCTTTCTTGCTATTCCTTTCTTGTGAAAACAATTCTGTTCAGCAACCCATTCGCCAAATACCGGGTATGCAGTTGATCCCGGAACAGCAGCGCTCCGAAAATATTGGCAAGGCAGTTGCCCATCCCATCCCGGCTTTTTTTCTAGATCAAAGAGAAGTTACCAATGCCGAATTCAAAGCCTTTGTGGATGCTACTGATTACCTAACAACAGCAGAACAGGACCTGGATTGGGAACAAATCAAAAGTCAATTCCCTCCCAACACCCCTCCCCCACCCGATTCTTTACTAAAAGCAGGAGCCTTGGTTTTTCAACCCAATCTCAATGCGATTGATCTTCAAAACGAGCTTAGCTGGTGGCATTGGGAGCGGGGTGCTAATTGGAAGCAACCGGAAGGTGGTAATAGTACAATTGAAGGTTTAGAAAATCACCCGGTAGTACAGATTAGTCATGCCGATGCCCACGCCTATTGCCAATGGAAAGGGAAGCGGCTACCTACCGAAGCAGAGTGGGAGTGGGCGGCCAAAGGAGGGAATCCCTCTGCCATTTATCCCTGGGGTGATGATGCCCCCGGCTCAGCCAGCGATAAAGCCAATTTTTGGCAAGGTCCCTTCCCTTGGAAAAATCAGGAGCTAGACGGTTTTGCTAAGACCTCACCAGTGGCGCATTATCCACCCAATGGCTACGGTCTCTATGACATGGCCGGCAACGTCTGGGAATGGTGCGAAGATCCATACCAGGAGTTACCTGAAGGACCAGTCATCGCCAACCACTTTGTGATTCGTGGCGGTTCATTCCTTTGTGCTGAAAATTATTGCAGCGGCTACCGAACGCGTAATCGCTTGGCCGCTGACGGGCAGATTGGCTCTAATCACACAGGTTGTCGCTGTGCAATGGATATTCCAGATTAACCTTAACAAACTCAATACTTTATCGATCATAACGAAAACCAACACCAATGAAATTTGTACTTAAAAACGGCTTAGTCCTTTTCAGCTTATGCATTCTGATGAGCTGTAAAACTGAAAAGCCTACCGAATCCAATGATCGTCCTAATATCGTCTTGATTCTTTCCGATGACCAGGCTTGGGGAGATTATAGCTTTATGGGACATGAGATCGTCCAGACCCCCAACCTCGATCGCCTAGCTTCAGAAAGTGTCGTCTTCAAAAGAGGTTATGTGCCCACCGCTATCTGTCGGCCTTCTCTCATGACCTTGGTGACCGGCTTGTATCCGCATCAGCATAACATCACGGGCAACGATCCAGCAGGAGGATTCAGGGAGGCCCGATATCCTCGAGAGGACCTGTTAGCCAATATAGACTCATTAGCCAAGTTACCGGCCTTGCTCGGGGAGGCGGGCTACCTGTCTCATCAATCTGGCAAATGGTGGGAGGGCCATTACAGCCGCGGTGGCTTCACTGATGGCATGACGCAAGGTCGACGCCATGGAGATGAGGGACTCACCATTGGCAGAGAAGGTATGCAGCCGATCTACAATTTCATAGATACGGCTCAGGCGCAGGAAAAACCTTTTTTTGTTTGGTATGCTCCCTTTTTACCGCACACGCCACACACACCCCCTGAGCGCTTGCTTTCTAAGTATACAGCGATGGATCTCCCGTTAACCATTGCTAAGTACTATGCCATGATAGAGTGGTTTGATGAAACCTGTGGAGATCTGGTCAATTACCTGGACGACAACAATCTGCGGGAGAATACGCTTATTTACTACCTCTGCGACAACGGATGGATTCAAAAACCGGACAAGAATGGCTTTGATGTCCGCTCTAAGCAAAGCCCCATGGAAGGTGGCGTGCGGACACCGATTCTCTTCTCCTGGCCTGGCCAGCTTGCACCCGCCGAACGTAGCGAATTCATCTCGAGCATCGACTTGTTTCCCACCATACTCGAGGCTGCCGGTGTCTCATCGCCTGGTCCTCGCCCCGGCCTCAACCTATGGGCTAACCTAAAGCAAGGCACACCGATTGAAAGGGATATCATCTTCGGTGAAGGCTATGGTCACAACATGATGGACAACAATGATCCAGAAGCATCTCTAGCCTATCGATGGTGCATCCAAAAGCCTTGGAAATTAATCCTGTGCTACGATGGGGAGCTGGAAGGGTACGGCCCGGACACACACGCCGACATGCGTACGGAGGCGATTCGCCTATATAACATCATCGAAGATCCCGATGAAACCACAAACCTGGCAGGCCAGCAGCCGGAGGTAGTACAGCGATTAAGGACTGCTATTGAGGACTGGTATCCGCTGGAAAAAAGGAAGGTACTGGCTTCGAGCGATGGGAATGATTGAAAGAAGTTTATTTTTGTGGGGCCGAGGCTTTGTTAGAGGGAAGCTCCGTAGCCATCAGGCTAATAGCTAGCAATAACTTTTAGTTTTGTAGCAAGCTGATTATATAGCGGTATTTCACTTGTTTTTATTAGCGGTTTATGCTCTTCAGATTTGGATATTCCCTTGAGATTGCCTTCGGCGACTGACTTTCTT
>CAJXPD010000374.1 GCA_913057785.1 uncultured Lewinella sp.
AAAAGAGGCGGAAGGCGCTGGGTTTTCTGTTTTTCGGTTGGATGAAGCACTTTTTGGTAAGATATTCGCTGTTTTTGGTTTTTAGCTGTAATTGGTTGATTAATAGTGTTTTACTAGGGTGTTTTGACTGCAGAGAGAGCTGATTTAACCAAAAAAAGCCCACTTTCTACCGAAAGTGGGGGAGATTCTACCAAAACCAGAAGCTGAGTTATGCTGATGTCACTTAGAGATAGGGAAGTCAGCCCACAAAGTGTAAGATAGGTAGGGGAATGGTATTGTTTTCATTATCGTTGATGAGTTAAAGACATCCATTGGGCAAACCAAGTCCTATCATCCGCTGCATAATTACGGTGCTTTGACGGACTGGGTAGGACCTAGTCATAGAAAGCCCATATCCTTCCAGACTTTGGATCATTCACTAGTCAAGTATTTGGGAAAGGAATTACATTGACTCGTAGGAGGCAGACCAGATTCAGGGAGAACATCTTATTTAGTCTGAACAATTGAGGCACTTCCAAGTATATAGGTTTCCTTCCTTTGTAATTTCGATATTGAATAAGATGCGGATAACATCCATAAACTCTGAAAGTGTCGTAGATTTTGGAAATTTACCCTGCATTTTATATTTCTCGAAACTTAAGGACTCTATTTTTATTTTCACTTCGTATTCCCGCTCCAAGAAATCGGCAAATTCTCTTACAGAAGCCTCCTTGATTACATAGACACTATCTCTAGCATTGATATAGGACACCCAAATAGAATCCATCAGAGAAAAATGTTGACTACGGAAGTCAAATATTGCCGATTGCCCAGCACTGAGTTCCACACTTAAATCAGCCTGCTGATTGGAACTAAACCTGACCTTTCCTTCGTGTAATTGCACCCAAGACCGCTGACTATCGGGGTGAGCCATTAGATCAAAAGCCGTTCCCAAAACTTGCACGGTATTGCTAGCAGTCTTAACTACAAGAGGCTTCTCGCTATTATGCGCTACAAAAAACCGGGCTTGACCACTTAATTCTACCTCCCGAAAATCAGCCTCAAATACTGCTGGATATCTAACCTCAGCATCCGGCTCTAATTCAATCAGGGTACCGTCTTTCAATTCGTGTTCGAGCTTGTTTTCAGCTTGTGTATTTCTCACTTCAATCCAATCACCGGACTTTTCGTTTATAAAGGTCCAAACTCCGATCGCGATTAGGGCAATAGCTGCTGTGGTGGCCAAGCGCCAGGACATGGTAGTCTTACCCACTGCAGTACTTCCTCCATCCATTCGGCTTCGTAGTTTTTCCCACACTTCCTCAGGATCCGAATCGGGTACCTGTTCCAGCTTAGCTTCCCAAACCCGCTTGATTTTTTGAAACTCCCTTTCGTTTATAGAATCAGCGGAACGCCAGCTTTCTAGCGCTGCTTTTTCTATCGTGTTCATTTCTTCATTTAGATAAGCTATGATCTCTGCGTAATCCATATTTGATTTAATTGACTTGATACTTTTGGTCAGTTCCCGCTTGCAATAAGACTTTGGGTAGCTAAGGAAACTGTTTTCAAGAACTAAGACGATCAGGGCTCAACACAGGGGGAAAGAGCGCCCGTTTTTTGAAAGAATCTTAAAAAGATTGCAAGATTCCCAGCAAACAAATAGTATCCCAGTGTCTGCCTAAAAAAGTACGTAGCTTGTGTAGTGCAATCTTAATTTGAGATTTTACCGTCTCCTTGCTCACCCCTAGTTCCTGCGCAATTTCATCATAAGTAAGACCGCTGTGGCGACTTAACTGAAAGACTAGCCTACATTGCTTGGGGAGTCGCTCAACTCCTTTTCGTACGAGCTGTATTAAGGTTTCTGGATCTGATCTATCTTCGGATGATGGAAGGGATGTTGAGGGAGATATTTCTTCAGGAGGTACTAGAGCTACTTGTAGATGATAGTTGCTTCGTAAATGGCTTATGGCTTTGTTTTTAACGGCAGCTCTAAGATAAGCCCGAGTAGACGATCGGATTTCCAGCTGAGCTCGGTTTTCCCAAATGTGTAGAAAAACGTCCTGAATCAAGTCTTCTACTTGTGATCGATCTTGAATAAACCGATAACCATAAGAATAGAGATCCGCATAATGGGATTTGAAGAGGCGCTCGAAGGTTTGAAAGGTTGTGCTCTCTGCGTAATCCATGTTTAATTGCTTGAAACTTTTTATGATCGATCAGAACCGTCAATTTAAGTGTCTGATAAACCTGCTTCCATGAGCTAAGACGATCAAAAATAGAAGGAGGGGGAAGGGAAAGAAGTTTTTTTTGGAAAAGTTGCAGAAGAAAAGGCCCTGAATCAAGTCTTCCACCCGTGATCGATTTGGAACAAATCCATAACCAAAAGCATAAAAACCCGGATAATGTGATTTGAAGATACGCTCGAAGGCTTCGATGTCCCAGCTTGGGATAGTATTTATCGAACCGTCTAGGTGGACCATGGGGTAGGGGAGCTATTTTGTATCGGTAATTTAGCGTTTTTCTTGCTATAATAGGGCAAGCTTTTACCTTTGTATTGCTGTGTACGTATTATCTGAGATAGCTGTAAAGGATATAAAAATATTGCTCAATGAGGTATCTGATAGTCATCGTTTTAAGTATAGGATTGCTGGGCAGTTGCCGATCTGGAAAAGAACCGACCAGCGGAGAGACACCAGCGGTCATCAGTTTACTTATTGGTCCCGAAAAGGTGGACTGTGTTGGAGAAGGGCCTCAATTATGCTATTTGGTTAAAGAGGAAGAAGGAGCGGAGTGGACTAACTTTTACGGTGAAATAGCTGACTTTGACTATCAGGCAGGCTATAACTATGAGATCTTGGTTGAGAAGATCAAGATTCCTAATCCGATGGCCGATGGTCCTGCCTTTAGATACCGCCTCATAAAGGAATTGCAGAAACAAAAGACTACGGGCTCCATCCTGCATGATATCTGGATCGTTCAAGCACTAGAAGGAGAAGCACTAAAGAAAGGGACCAGTCCACCGCGACTGGAGCTCATGCCGACGAATGGGAGAATGATTGGCTACACCGGCTGTAACGATTTGAGCTCAAGACTAAAAGTGGCGGCCCTGCGGATTGCTTTCACCGATATTGCATTCACCGAAAAGTATTGCCAAGGTTTAATGAAAACAGAAAGCACCTTTGTAAGAGCTTTGGAACGGGTAGATCGCTATGAGGTACGAAACCTAGAGTTGATTTTGTTTGCTGGGGAGGTAGAGATGGTGAGACTGAGAAAAGTGGATTAGTATTGTTGAATGTTAAATGGATAATGTTTGCAATGGATAATGAGTAGTGTAGAATGGATAATTAGATTGGGGAATTACTAGAGTCGGTTTGATATAATGGAGGGGGATTAGCGAGAAAGCAGTATTAGTAAAGTATATAGAACGTAAACTAAAGTATGGCAAATTCAGATTTCTTGAAGATAGGCTTAGCTCAGATGACACCGATTTGGTTGAATAGAGAAAAGACCTTGCGGAAAATGGAGAAATGGGCGGAGGATGCGGGAGAACAGGACTGTAAATTGCTGGTATTCCCGGAGGCCTTCGTTCCCGGATATCCATTTTGGCTAGAATTAACCGACGGTGCTCGCTTTAATAACCAGCGCCAGAAGGAGCTACATGCCCATTACCTGGATCAAGCTATACAGATAGAGAAAGGGCATCTTGATGGGCTTTGCCGCATCGCTGCAGAATTCGAGATGATGATTGTGCTAGGAAGTATCGAGCGACCAAGTGATAGGGGCGGGCATAGTGTTTACTGTTCCATGATCACGATCAATACAGATGGACAGGTATTGAATGTGCATCGAAAATTGATGCCTACCTACGAGGAACGCTTATGTTGGTCGCCAGGCGACGGCCATGGTTTACGTACCTTTCCCTTGGGTGCTTTTACTGTGGGGGGACTGAATTGCTGGGAGAACTGGATGCCATTACCACGAGCAGCTCTATATGGAATGGGAGAAGATTTGCATCTAGCGATTTGGCCTGGACAGCTTCGGAATACCGAGGATATTACGCCTTTCTTGGCCAAAGAGGGGCGATCTTACGCCGTTTCTGTATGTAGCTTTATGCGTAGAGAGGATATTCCAGACGACATTCCTTATGCGGAACTAATAAAAGAAAACAGTCCTGAAATTTTGGCCAATGGAGGCAGTTGCATCGCTGCACCGAATGGAGAATGGTTAGTGGAGCCAATAGTAAACAGAGAAAAACTAATCATGACTACCTTGGATCATGCCCGCGTCCGTGAGGAGCGTCAGAATTTTGACCCGGTAGGCCATTATTCACGCCCAGATGTAACCCAGTTGGTGATTGACAGAACTCGGCAGAGTACCTTGAAGATTAAGAACTAAGCTCCTTAATTTTACTAATCAAATTCTTGCCAAGCTAGTGCGGCGGCTCCAAGGATGGCATCGTGTTCTCCTCCAATCTCAGAGATCATAAGCTTTACTTTGCCACGAAACATATGGAAAAGCCTTTCTTCCATCGCTGCCCGGGTGGGATTTAGCAACAAATCCCCTGCTTTTGTCAAGCCGCCGGTTAAGATGATGGCTTGTGGGCTTAGGTAAGCCACGGTATCGGCCAGTTTAGTACCGAGTATTTCTCCTGTATAGGTAAAGGCTTCCTGAGCAATAGTGTCACCAGCTAAAGCAGCTTCCGTGATCAGTAGGCCGGTCAGTTGTTCATAGGAATAGGACCGCATACTACTGGGGTAGGGCAGATCAGCAAGTAGCTTAAAGACCGTTCGCTTAATTCCAGTTACTGACACGTAAGTCTCCAGACAACCACTCAGTCCACAATTACACATACGGCCATCTGGACGTACATTGACATGCCCCATTTCTCCAGCTATACCATCCTGTCCAAGTAGGAGTTGATTATTTACGACAATCCCACTGCCGAGTCCCGTTCCTAGCGTCAACACGACGAAGTCTCTTAGGTCTCTGCCTAGGCCATATAGGTTTTCACTTAAGGCAGCTGCATTGGCATCATTAGTAATGACTGCGGGCACAGCTAATCTAGCACCAATATCCTTCGCCAGGGGGACTCGTTTTCCCCAGCTAAAGTTCGGTGGATTCATCATTTGACCCGTAAAGTAATTGGCGTTAGGTGCCCCAATTCCAACTCCTTTCACCTCAATTCCCTCATGCTGCGATATAATGTCGTCATATACCTTTCCCAATCTATCTATAAATGAGTCGAAGGGTTCTCTACCTTGGGTACCGAAGCGCTGCACAGCCACTACATCTCCAGTCTCAGAGACTAGACCAACTTTAGTGGAGGTTCCTCCTAGGTCGATACCGACTACCACCTCTTTTTTCATCGGATATTGCTATTTTTTGGAATGGACTTTAGGTCTACAGTATATATTCTCTGATCACCTAATTCCCCTAAAGGTTTCATCATTATCTGGACTTCAGTGGAAGTCCTTTTTTTGAAAGAAGGCTAAAGATAGGAGATTATGAGAAAAACTCGGCGCTTTTACCCGAAAGTCTGAAAAGACGTAAAAAAGGAAGCGATATATTATCAAATTCATAAATCAAGCTAGAAAATATAGGTGTAAGTAACAGAACAGATTAGTATCAATGAATTCGATATAAGTATATTTTAATTACTAGACGACTGGTCAATTTTAACAAAATCTTAACAAATACCCCTTGATTTACTAGACGAGTGGTCATATTTTTGTGTGGCAGAAGGATAAACAATGAAAATTACTGAAAAATATGCGGCCAAGAAGGAAGCCATTCTTGAAAAAGGAATGGAAGTGATGTGGTTCAATGGTTACAATGGAACCAGTGTAAAGGATATTGTCAGTGCTGCAGGAATTCCGAAGGGGTCATTTTACTTCTATTTTGACTCTAAAGAGGAGTTTGCCATTGAAGCTTTGAAATATTACCTGGAATTCACAGAAAAACTATCTGAGCCCATTATGGAAGATCCTACCTTAGGTCCCATGGAGAAACTGCGAAAACTATTTAAAGTAAGAGTAGACGCAGCCTTCAATATGTTCGAGTGCAATTGTGGGGAATTCCAAGGAGGGTGTTTCATGTCCAACTTAGGGCAGGAGATGTCAGATACCAACGAAAGGATTCGTGAGGCAGTCAATTATGCCATAGAAGAATTTAAAGGACCGATTGTGAAGCTATTGATGGAGGCCCAAATGGCCGGAGAAGCTAAGCAAGATCTGGATCCGAATAAGTTCATGAATTTCCTGGAAAGCACGATGCAGGGTGCCATGATGACGGTCAAAGCGAGCCGTGATCCACAACCTCTTCACGATGCCGAGCATTTCCTCTTTGACGTTATACTAAAGCCATAAGCAAACCAGCAGCTCCATTTGGGGCAATCAAGTAACATTTTTCCAGCTACACTTAATTAAACACAAACTTCTATTCTCTTCACGGAGAGTGGCTAGATAGTGATGAATAATTGACCTGATAAAAATCTGGGCAACTTATTCACTACTACTTAAGCAATGACTGCTTGGTGTGTACATCAAGCCAGGCAGCCTGTTATATGTCATATTGATTTATTTATAGACGACTGGTCAATTATTTTATGATGAACATAAAATGACAGGCATTTCTATGCTCATAATAGACGACTGGTCGATTACTTAAACTGCATTCATGAAAACAGAACATTCAAACGATCCACAGGGATCCCCGACCTTCGCTGAACGATTTGGACAAGGGGTGATCCGTTGGCGATGGCCCGTCCTCTTGGGGTCCCTGCTTGTGGTTATGGGATTGGGTTATGGAGGTCAATTCTTAGCTTTCAATGGGGATTACCACATCTTTTTCAGTAAGGACAATCCACAATTAAATGCCTTTGATGCCTTGCAGGAGAAGTACTCAAAGGATGACAATGTGCTCATAGCCATTGAGCCCAAAGATGGCAATGTGTTTACCGCAGAAACTTTGGCGGCCCTGGAAGAGCTTACTGAACAGGCCTGGCAAACCCCCTATTCGAGTAGAGTCGATGGGATTACAAATTTCCAGCATACCCGAGCTGTAGCTGATGATCTCTATGTGGAGGACTTGGTGGAGAATGCCAAGGAAAAGACGCCAGCACAATTGGCTGAGATTAAGGAAATTGCTACGACCGAACCCAATTTGGTTCATCGATTGGTAGATGAAAAGGGGACTATTGCTGCAGTAAACATCACCGTGAAACTACCAGGAGAAAGCCAGACCGAAGAGGATGAAATCACCGCCTATGTAAGAAATATGCTGACTGAATTTGAAAGTCAGCACCCAGATTTAAAGACCTACGCTTCTGGTATAGTAATGATGACCGCGGCCTTTAAGGAGGCAGCTTCAGGTGACATGGCTACCCTCATTCCCGCAATGTTTCTAATCATTATCGTGACCATTTTCTTAGCTACCCGAAGTTTCACTGCTACCCTATCGACCCTGGTCATTGTGATGTTCTCCATCATGGCAGCCATGGGCTTTGGTGGCTGGATGGGCATGGACCTCACACCGCCGACGGCTTCTGTACCCACCATTGTGCTTACCCTAGCCATTGCTGATAGTATACATATCCTGATCTCTTTGATTCAAAATCTGAGGGCCGGGCTGGACAAGAATTCAGCCATCGTGCAAAGTTTGAAGGTAAATTTCATGCCGGTTTTTATTACGAGTTTAACGACAATTATCGGTTTCTTGACGATGAACTTCAGTGATGCGCCTCCCTTCCGTGAGTTAGGGAACATGACCGCCGTAGGGATGCTTGGGGCTTTCACCTTTTCAGTTACAACGCTGCCAGCCTTAATGTCTTTGCTGCCGGTTAGACCTCTGTCCTTTGGGCGTCGCGAACGAACTGGAACGACTTGGATGGACCGTTTCGCAGACTGGGTTGTTGCTCGTCACCGACCCGTCATGTGGCTATCTAGTTTTGCGATTCTTGGGATTTCTTTGTTTGCTGTACAGAACGAAATGAATGATGAATTCGTCAAGTACTTTGGCTCTAACATTACCTTCCGTGCCGATACGGATCACATTAGTCAGCGCTTAACTGGTATTTATAACACTGAGTTTTCGTTGAAAGCCGGTGAGAGTGGTGGCATCAACAATCCCGCTTATCTGGCCAAATTAGAGGAGTTTGAAGGTTGGTTAATAGAACAACCGGAGGTGGTGCATGTCAATACCTTTTCGGAAGTAGCCAAAAGGGTGAATAAGTCCATGCATGGGGATACCTTAAGCTATTACCAGGTGCCCGCCAATCGGGACGAGGCCGCGCAATACTTGTTGCTGTACGAGATGTCCTTGCCGTTCGGCTTAGACCTGAATAATCAGATCAATGTAGATAAATCTGAATCTCGGTTCACCGTTACGCTGGAAAATATCTCCAGTAACGACTTGATCGCCTTTAATGAACGGGCGGAGAACTGGCTGCAGGCCAATGCACCGGAAAGCATGTTTGACAATGGCACAAGTACCACTACCATGTTTGCCCACTTGGGGAAGCGGCAGATGAAGAGTATGATCTCAGGTACTGCGTTGGGGTTGATCCTGATCACCATTGTGCTCATGTTCGCTTTGGGTAGCTTTAAATATGGTATGCTTAGCCTGATTCCTAACATCACGCCCATTACCGTCGGCTTTGGACTTTGGGCCGTTAGCGTCGGTATGGTCAATACCGGAATTGCCATTGTTTTTGGTATGACCCTGGGGATAATCGTGGACGATACGGTGCACTTCATATCGAAATACCTACGAGCACGCCGAGAGCAAGGCAAGGATCCACAAGAAGCGGTAAAATATGCCTTCTCCACCGTAGGACGAGCCTTGGTCAGCACCACCATTGTCTTAGTAGCTGGCTTTTTCGTCCTGGCACAATCTCAATTTGCCATGAACTCTGGGATGGCAAAAGTCACAGCCTTGATCATTAGTCTGGCATTGATCATCGACTTCTTGCTCCTACCCGCCTTATTGATTTTGTTGGGTAGAGGAGAAAAAGATACCACAGCACAGCTGAAGGTAGAACCAGCCAGAGCAACTGCTTAAAATTAATCACAATGTGCTGACATCCTAGCTCCGATATGGATCGTCAGTACATTTATCACAACCATCACAATATGAAAACGAAAAGAATCATTTGGGTAGCCTTTTTTGCTATACTGGCTACCAGCATCTTCGCACAATCCAGTGCACAAAAAGGAAAAGACATTGCGATTGCGGCGGACAAAGCCGACCAAGGCTTTGAAAGCTTGATCGTAGATTTAACCATGACCTTGAAGAACAAGAACGGTCAAACGAGTACCCGATACCTGAAAAACGAAACATTAGAATTGACAGCGGATGGCGACAAGAGCTTAATCGTATTCAACAGTCCTCGGGATGTAAAAGGGACCGCCACACTTACCTTTACCCATAAGTCTGGTCCCGATGACCAATGGTTATATCTACCTGCAGTGAAAAGGGTGAAGCGAATCAGCTCTGACAACAAATCCGGCCCTTTTATGGGTAGCGAGTTCGCTTATGAAGACCTTTCTTCTCAAGAAGTAGAAAAGTATACCTACAACTTCCTCAAAGAGGAATCCTATAATGGAAGCAACACCTATTTGGTAGAACGCAAGCCCGTTGATCCCAAGTCAGGCTATGCGCGTCAATTGGTCTGGTACAACAAAGACAAGGGCTACCGCTTGGAAAAGATCGAATTCTACGATCGCAAAAATGCCCTCCTCAAGACGCTGACCTATAGTGGATATGAGATCTATCTAAACAAGCACTGGCGCGCCGCCAACTTTAAGATGGTCAATCATCAAACCGGGAAAGAAACGCTCTTAACGTTCACCAATTACCAGTTCGGCGTAGGCTTGACTGACAATGACTTTACCCAGAATAGTTTGAAGAGAGCTGGGAGATAAGCAAAGCTTTGAGTAGTGTGACAAAAGTAGTCGTGAAATTTCAG
>CAJXPD010000375.1 GCA_913057785.1 uncultured Lewinella sp.
TTTTTGTTGTCAACCTATATCAGGACGGGACAAGTGTCTCGTACTGAAATAAGTTACAATCTCTGCGCTCTTACCTCTGCAATCAAATCTGACCTCTACAAGGAGTTTCCTACTATGGACTATCGACTGAAAGCTATCGACCTATTCTAACTCACCAAGTTCTCACCATAAAATCGATGGCGTTCTGATAGGCGAGTTTTTGGGCTTGCTCCAGGGAAAGTCCACGGTCATTCAGATCCTGGAGGATGCGGGGGTATTTAGAGGCATCGATGTGTTCGGGGAAGAAAAGCGGAATGCGGGTAGGGTCTTTCAGGGCGAGGCGATAGAAGAAATCTGCGCCAAAGCAGAGATAGTCTTCGGCTACTTTGGGGTCCATTCCGTACAGGATATGGAGCAGTAGATATTCTGGATTGGAGGGGTGAATGTAGGCACGCAGAAAGTTCATCCCAATTAGTCCTTTTCGGTTTACTACCTCTCTCACTAAGTCATCTGGCAGGTTGCGCACATGATCGCAAAGGTTCCGGAAATTGGAGTGACTAGCGATGACGGGAACATCCAGGGATTTGGCGTCGATATGGTTAATAATACCATAGGCAAGATTGTCGCTAGCGTGGGCCAAATCAACGGCAATTCGTTTGCCATTCATGTATTCTAAGAGGCGTTTACCGTCGTCCTTTAGGCCCACATTATCACTATAATTTCCTCCGCCAAATCTGTTTTCTGTATGATGAGTAAAACTGATGTAGAAAAGGTGCTGGCATTCTTCGATGAAGTGATCCAAACGCTCAAATGCCTTATCCAGTGGTTCGTCTTCCAAAGCCAAGACACTAGCATTTTCGATAGCAGCCGTCACGCCAATCTTTTTGCTATTGGGAATACTCTTGGCCGTTTCCGCATCTATTACCGGATAGAAATCATCCGATTTCAGGAGTGATTTATAGGCAGCTAGTTCTTGTTTTCCCCATTGTACACTTTCATCATTGGTGGCAGCAAAAACAGCCATGATCTGATGGCGTACCTGACCTAGCTTCATGAATGGAACCGTTACGCCGATATCCTTTACACCATAGAGGTTGGCTCCTGGCACCTTGGCAAGATACATGAGCAAATCGCAGTGCAAATCGATGACGGGAAGTGGCGGTAACATACTGAATAAGTCTGATGAATCGCCAAGGTACAAAGGCTAGGACAATTCCGAGGCCTCCTTTTCTGACAATTCCTTGATTTGTTGCAGCACAGCATCCCAGCCTTTGATGCTATCCTCATACCGTTGCTGCCCTCGTTCCGCCCCTTCGAAACCAGTTTGTTCCATGAATAGCTTGGTGGTTGCTCCTTGAGACTCTAGGCGATAGGTCATTTCCAGATAATTTTCTGGTGAATCCGTGATACCCATATTCGGATCAAAAAGCGTTAGACGCAACAGTTCTTCTCTTTTATATTCCAGTAGCTCTCCTGTTACGAATACTAACTCTTTCCCATCGGGGCCCACTCCCTTCCAAATCACCGAACTTCCCACCTCCCAATCAGAAATGATTTCACAGCCATACATATAGAGGCGAGTCTTTTCGCCTTCCGTCAGGTAACGCCATAAAAGGGATACTGGCGCCTCAATGTTTAATTCTCTTTTGATAATCATAAGTCGAGTGTATTTATTTGATTCAAAAGTGCGACTTCTCCCCTACCCTAAATGGCATTATCGGGAGTATTTCTCATACGATTAGGAGTTGTGTTAAATTCTTTTTTGAAGGCACGTGAGAAGTGCTGTGGAGAAGAATAGCCCGTTTCGTAAGCAATCTCCTTGGCGGACTTGGTGGTGTCCAGCAAAAGCCGCTTGGCTTTTTGCATCCGATGTTGGTGGATAAAACCGAAGATGGTGGTATCGAACAGTTCTTTGAAGCCTTTCTTCAATTTGTATTCGTTAAGTCCCACGATTTTAGACAGAGAGGAAATAGTAGGCGGTCCATCCAAGCTTTGGGACAGTAGATCTCGAGCATCGAAAAGCTTCCTCTTGTCCTGGTCCGTTCGGATGTAGGCGCGATCAAGCTTCTTTGCATAAAGATCTGCTTGCAAAACGAGCAACTCAATACTTTTGGCTTGCAAGAAGAGTGCTCTGAGTGGCCCCGTGAAATCGCAGTGGATAATTTCTCTGATGAGTTGTTTGATGCGGAGTGTATTGGGTCGCCAATGGGCAGAAAGGATAGCCGGTTCACCAGATGCAATTTGCTCGGCTAGGCGTTTGAGTGGTTCATTCCCTTTTTCAGCAATTTGGAAAAAACGATCTTTGGTAAACTCCACACCAAAAGTCTCTATTTGAGGACTTTTATTGTGAATTTCCAATTGGAGGCCTTCCGCATACATGATGTTATTATGATCTCCACGAAGAGCGTAAGAAGCCCTCAATTCGCGAGCATAGAAATCATAATCGCCTTTTAACCCAAAATGTAGGCGTACCGTATCTCTGTCATTTCCCCCTAAGAAGACATCCTCTCCTTTGAAACTGACCAACGCATGTCCTAAGCGGATGCCCTCCACCTCCCAATGATCCAATTCCATCTTGCCATGCGCAAATTCCCTGACTTCCACGGTGATCTTCAATTTTGTTGAATCATAAAGATAGGAAAAGGGGAAGAAAGGCGTGGCCAAACTCACCTAGGTCCTAAACCAGCAATTGGACCATTGGGAAACGCTATTCTCATCTATTAGAAGATGTAAGAATTCAGTTACCCAAATGGTCCAAGCTGACTCAACCACCTTAGTGCATTTCTTTTTGAGTTTTGTCTCAGGAGGTAGCTTAAAGTGTCTTAGTAGTATTTGTGTATTGTTTGTTTCTTCTTGCCTAAGAGGCGAGTTCTTTTATCTATTTAATCTCGATGGGTAGGTAGAATCGCTTCGCTACAGCCTTTCCGTTTTCTAGTACGACTGGAGCTTTTTTCATCTTTTTGATTTGTCGAATTGCTTTGGCAACAACTGGCCCTTTTGCATTATCAATCGCATGTACTTTTTTGATCTTTCCCTCTTGATCGATTACAAAAGAAATGGTAAAAGAAACCGTGGAATTATAGTACTGGAAGAGGTCAGAATCAATGTCCAATTTCCCGGAAATGTGCTGATGTACATTGGCCAAAACTTCATTTACGTTGGTAGTAAAAGCTTCCGTTTCAGCTTGCTTGGCTTTGTCTGCTGCTGCCAATATGGAATTTGAGGATTGTGCAGTGGCAACAGATGCAAATAAAATTAGTAGTAATAGCGTCCCAAAAGATGTGATCTGGAATTTCATGTTGATTGATTATTCGTAGTTAATGAAAAAGATTCGAGTTGAAACGATTACTGTGTGAGCGTTGAGAGAGTCGCGCCAGACGGAAGACCTAATAGGCTTTGCCTTCTATCCAGCGATCGACTCTATGATGGCTTTATCATTTTAGTGAACATATACTTTACCTGTAGCTCCATTTCTACCCGGTGCTCCTACCAATACTTTACTTCCGTGGATGGCTAAACCGGTCTCAACACCATAGATGGAACCTAGCCCATTATCATCACTAGGCGTAAATGTATCAGTCAGGCTCCAGTTGCTTCCACTTCCTTCGAAGACGAATGTGGCGTCTCCTTCCTCCACGATAAAGCCAAATACAGGGTGAGACACTAGCGCCTTGTTACCTTTAATCTTTAGTCCAACCCCTTGAGCTGAACTGGCAAATGGTACGGGGGGAGTAATTTCTGCAGCGAGTTTCCAAACCCCACGGTTAGCCGTATATATAAAACCGGTATTATTAATTCCAGCGAAGAATGGCTTAAAGGCAACGGAAGCAAGTATAGTCCCGTTGTCGATCGAAATCTGTCGACTCAAAGCTCCAGGAATAGGAACGGTCTGCTCTGTGGTCCCTCTAAAGTTACTGATGTAGATATAGACTTTTGAATTAAAGAAATCTGAACCTTGGAAGCCATTCGCCACAATTATTCCTCTCTGCATATCCATGTCCCAGAAGAAGTTACCAGAGCCCATTCTGTCCGTTTCGTTCCAGCTTCTTCCATCCCATCGATATCTAATTATTATACTCCTAGCCCCTGATTCTCTAGCCAAGACAGCCATTGATTTAAGGTCCATAGCCACGTCCTCACCGAACAAGAGCAAGCCTGGAGCTGTCAAGGTTTGCTTTTCTTCCCAAGTGCCTCGACTATAGCGGAACAATACAACTTCAGCATCCGCAAAGTTATTGGCAAAAGATCCCGGATAACCAACGGCTAACCAGTCTCCAGCCGCCGATAGAATCGTACCTGCACCGTTAGCAAAAGTGATGCTTTGAACTTTGGTGTAGCCTGATCCGCTTTGCTCATATACACTTACTTCTCCCTCATCACCGACGAGCACTTGATTGCGATTTGTAGTGATTCCGGTACCAAAGTCACTGGTGGCTCCCGCTGGAGATATAATTGTTGGATTGCTCTTGGCATGTACGCCTCGGTGGCCCGCCGCTTGATCGTATGTAATACTGGCTAGTTGCTCACTTAAGAGTGATCGATCTTCAGCATCTGTTCCCCTAAAGGCTTCGCGGTAGTAGGTTTGAATTTGGTACTCATCCATTCCTTTCGTAGGCAGGTGATACACTTGCTGAAGCAAATTGGATTGCTCTTCAATACTGATGGTCTCTGTTTCTGAAATAGCAGTTGGATCAGAGGATTCATCAAAATCGACCTTTTCACAGCTGGCAAATAATAGTGTAAGTCCGCAGAGAAGGCCTAGAATTTTAATTGAGCTTCGAGTGGCAGTCCTTAAGGTGTGCATGTTTATGAATTTGTATTAATGATGAAAACAAAAGGTCAAAGCACATCCTGGCAGGAAAGGAGAGGGCCCTGCTAGTTAAGATCGTTTCTTTGCTAACATCCGGAAATAATTGAGTATGATCCCCGAAAGAGGTGGTCTTGAGTATTCCTCTATTTTATTCCCCCAAAAATGTCATCAACCTGTTTGTGAATGAATATGTAGGCAAGTTATAGGAATGGTAAGTATAATGTTGGGACAAAAGAAAGGTTTTATTCACAAAAAAAAAGAAACATAAAACCACAAACACCTTATAATCAATTGGTTAATGAACAATCAATACAAAATAAAACAATATACACACGGCATTAATTCGCTATATTTATTCTATAGTAGCTCTCCATTTGCGATTAAACTGGCCATTATAATACAGAGCGCCATCTAAAAAAGTGAAATTTCCCTTTTCTACCCTACTCAATTCTGGTAAGAAGGAAGCATATCTGAATTCGTCGTTCCCATTAAATATGGTGAAGTCTAAGGCTATATCACTTGCTTCGACGATCTTTGAGATCTTCTGCGTATTTCCATTGCTGATGAGTTCACCCGATAAATCATCATAGATCTTGACCAGAAAGATCCGATCCACTGTTCCTTGATCTGTAAGGAATTTAAGTTCGTAGGATATCTTGGGTGCCTTAGTAGTAGACTGCTGGCTTGGCAATAATCCGCTGAGCGCTAAGATGGCTACTAAACTTACAATCAAAGCGCCGAAAAGTAGAATTTTGGAACCCGTTCCATTCGATGTCTTAACCATCGGAGAAAAACCAGGCAATTCCAGCATTCGATCTAACTCATTAATTTCCCCATCTATAAGAAGTAGAATAGCATTATTAATTCTGTTCAGGGTCGTACGTTGATGTTCTGCGGAATTTATGTGAATTACTTCATCCCTTTTATATTTTTGATGTGAGCCAGAAATTAAGGAAACATATTCCTTTAGCTGCTCATCAGCTTTTACAATTCTTGATCGTTGGAGTTTGGTAATGGCCGCTTGTGTATTCCCTTTGGCAATCAAGTTTCGTATTCTATTTTTTAGACGCTCAGGTATCATAGGAAAATGTTATTCTATTGAGGCTCTTAGTTGATACTAAAACCGATTGTACGTAATACAATTAGAAGAGTTATTTCTTTAATACGTAATCACCCAAATGCTAAACCGTAAATCTGAAGTTAGACCCATTGTATCGGAGCTCCTTGATACTTACCAGGTGCTTGGATTGGAGTCATTCTGCGCTGCCTTCTATGAGAAGCTACTCCAACAGAAAGTGAAATTTCCGCTATTGGAGTTTGCGGCTGAAGAAACCTACCAGCAGCTTGATGAAACAGAACATCTCCCCTTTTGCAGGCAAATCGCTGCTCACCAGACCATGGGAGGAAATGTGGTCGTAGCCATCATCCTAAAGGAAAGAATACCAAAACATTTGAATGAATCTTTTGCGGAAGCTGCTAAGTTCATAGCGCAAGGCCAAGAATGGTATGTTAGCGATCTTATCGGAGAGCGGGTATTCGGCAATGGTATCCTGCAGTTTCCGGAGGAGGCGCTAGAGAAACTGAAGCGACTACGTGAACATGAAAGTAAATGGGTCGTAAGGTCAATAGGAGCTGGTAGTCACTTGGCCACAAAACGGGGCATAAATAAAGAAGTAGCGACAAAGGTACTTCAACTCCTCTTATCCCTGGGAGATAGTAAGGAGCATCAAGTACGCAAAGGAATAGGCTGGGCCGCAAAGACCATGGCCAGATTTCATCCGGATATTATTGAATTGCATCGAAAAGAAATTGCAGCTGCATCTATTGGTAACTGGTTTAGGAGAAAGGTAAATATAGGCTTAGAAAGACATCGCCATGCCCAATCCCATTGAAGTCAAATCGGTACTGAATAAGCTAAAGAAACGCGATAGCTGGTTTATCTGCGACTATACCGTCAATATGTATAGCGGCTGTTCTTTCAATTGCTTGTATTGCTATATCCGAGGGAGTAAGTATGGCACGCATATGGAGAGAAACCTCGGCGTCAAAGTCAATGCTATAGAACGGCTGGAAAAGCAGCTGGCCACCAAAGCCAAGAAAGAGCAGTATGGATTCATTGTGGTTTCCTCTGCCACTGACCCCTATTTGCAATTTGAATCCGAATATCAATTAACGCGGCAGGCTTTAGAGCTCATCTTAAAATACCGTTTTCCGGTTCATATCTTAACGAAGTCGGATTTAGTTTTGCGGGACTTAGATCTATTGGAAGCGATTGACAAAACGGCAATCCTACCTTCTGATTTACAAAAGAGATTAGGAAGAGGCACCCTCATCACCTTCTCTTTCTCCACAATCGATGAAAAGATTGCTAAGATTTTTGAGCCTGGAGCCACGCTACCCGCTGCAAGGCTGGCGGCGTTGCAAGAAGTGAAAGCCAGAGGTTTTGTCGCTGGAATAAGTATGATGCCGATGATTCCTTGGATCTCCGATCGAGGAGCGCATTTACATCAACTTTTCGATACGTTTTCCAAAGCGGGAGCGGATTATCTACTACCAGCCACCATCACCTTATTTGGGGATCAACCCTCTGACAGCAAGACCTTGATCTTCCGAGCTGTGAAAAAGCATTACCCTGAATTGGTAGATCGTTATGAAAAGCTCTTCCAGGATAATACAGAACTCCCCAAGTACTATCGAGATGCCTTCCATCGCAAAATGAAAGAGTTAGCTGTAACCTACCAAATCAGAGATCGAATCCTCGCTCACTAGATGGCATCCTTTTGCAACTGCTCCACGGCATAGTTAGCAGCGCGAGCCGTTAAGGCCATGAATGTCAGAGAAGGGTTCTGCGTAGAAACCGAGGTCATACAGGCCCCGTCCGTCACGAATACATTCGGACAGGCATGCATTTGATTCCACTTATTGAGCAGGCTAGTTTCCGGGTCATGCCCCATGCGTACGCCGCCCATCTCGTGAATATCTAGACCAGGAGCCTGTTTGGTATCTCTAGTTTTAATCTCAGTGAATCCAGCTTTTTCGTACATGTAGGTAAACTGTTCGAAAAAATCCTGGAGCATCTTCTCATCATTATCGTCGTAATCGATATTGGTTTTCAAGAGCGGAATGCCCCACTCGTCTTTTGCATTTGAATCCAGGCTTACAAAATTGCTTTCCTTCGGAATGGTCTCGCCCATCATATGCGATCCTACTCGCCAGGCCCGAAAATCTTTAGTCGAAAGTAAGTTGTCCCGCATTTCCATACCAACCCCATCTCCATCTACTAATCGACCACGATTAGCAGAAAATCCGGCCGCGTAGCCGCGCAAGAAATCTGTTTCCTGGCGATAGACATTCCGGAATCGAGGAATATAGCCACTGGTAGGTCGCTTCCCTTCCGTTTTTATGTCTTTGTGTCCTTCGTGAATGGCATTGATCTTACCTCGGTAGTTGTGGAAGGCCACATATTTACCCAAGAGGCCATTGTCATTCCCCAAACCGTTCGGGAAACGGGATGAGGTGGAATTCAATAATACCAAGTTCGTATTGAAGGTGGCCGCATTGACAAAGATGATCTTGGCGAAGTATTCCGTCGTTTCTTTAGTGTTAGCGTCTACGATGCGAACGCCGGTAGCCTTGTTTTCCTTTTCATCAAAAATGATGGAATGAACCACCGAGTGTGGACGCAAGGTCAGATTACCCGTTTTTTGAGCCCAAGGAATCAAGGTGGAATTGGCATTAAAGTATCCGCCGTACGGGCAGCCTCTTTGGCAAAGTACTCGGTTTTGGCAGAGGGTTCTGCCCTGTTCCGCAAAAATGGGACGATTTTCGGTCAAGTGAGCCGTTCGTCCATAAATGACGTGCCGATCCTCGAAGTTTTCTTTGACATTGCCCTGGAAATATTGCTCTACACAATTCAGATCCCAAGCCTTCAAAAAATCTCCATCTGGCAAGGTATCCAAACCGTCCAGGTTACCACTCACCCCAATAAACTGCTCGACATGCGTATACCAGGACTCTAAATCCTTATATCTGATCGGCCAATCCACTGCAAACCCATCTCTAGCTGGCCCTTCGAAATCAAAATCACTCCAGCGCTGCACCTGCCGCGCCCACATGATGGACTTTCCACCCACCTGATACCCCCTGATCCAATCGAAAGGCTTATCCTGCACATAAGGATGATCGGTATCCTTGACAAAGAAATGCATGGCATCTTCCTTGTAAGCATAGCATCTGCTAATCACGGGGTTGTCCTTCTTGATGGCATGAGGAATCTGTCCACGATGTGGAAACTCCCAAGGCTGCTTGAAGGTTGTAGGGTAATCCTTAAGGTGTTCTACATTTCTTCCGCGCTCCAACATAAGCGTCTTCAAGCCCTTTTCACATAATTCTTTAGCGGCCCAGCCTCCTGTCATTCCCGCTCCAATCACGATGGCATCAAAATGATGAGATGTATCTGTTGACATGTTTTGCTTTTACGTTTGCTAATAATACGGAGTACCCATTATCCTTCTACTGGGACACACCCCAGGTACCTTCCAGGAACAAATTCATAATCCAAGTAAGTGGTAAGAAAGTACTCTGAAGAGGTGAAATGCTGTCGACTCAGTCCCCGTGTGGTATCAAAGAAGTATTGAATCTCCTTCGGAGCTGAGTCTCCTTCCTGTAGCTGGGTCAGCAATTGGGCGGTCTGTTCTTCATCTAGTCGATTATAAGTCGTTTCGAATTGCCCCATGAGGTATTCCTCAAATCCATGCAATCCCGTCACAAATTCTTCGACATCCTCAGGTTCATAGCAATCATTAACCATGCGCAATACAAAATCGGTCCGCGTCTCCGGCGTAGTAACCTCCAGCCCTTCCATTGGGATGATTTGATTGGCTAACCACTCCAAGGATCGCCACTGTTTTCTTTCTAGTGGTATATTTTCCAGGATCGGAACTGGAGCAAAATCACAGGCAGGTAACACTGCAGCCGTGGCAGAGAGCACGGCTATGCGTTGTAAGGCTTCTCGTCGTTTCATCTGTTTAAATTATTTCTGCAGCTTCGCAATTTGCAGAATCCCGATTGCTATCGGGACTGCACAGATGCAACCGCTACGCTTCTACCTGGCTACACCGAGTA
>CAJXPD010000376.1 GCA_913057785.1 uncultured Lewinella sp.
CACCACTGCTCCTGCAATTGGCTTCCTACCTCAAATAGTTGCCCAAGCGCAGGTAATGCATAATCCAATTGCTTATCTATGGCTGTCTTGGCAAAGACGGTAGGAGGCTCTTGCCAGGTGTGTTGATAGGATAAGGGAAAGCCCGCCCAATGTACCGGCATTGCCTTCTTGGCTCCAGCATCTAAGGCGGCCTGTACTGCTTCGTCGGGAAAAAGATGAACAGGACGCCAATCCTCATTGTACTGACCGCATTCCATAAAGGCAAAATCGAAAGGCCCTAGACGTTGTCCGACCTCTTTGAAATGCTGACCATATCCACCATCTCCACTAAACCAAATGTTCTCATTTAGAGTAGTAAAAACCCAGCCACCCCAAAGGGTCTTAGATCGGTCTGTTAGCCCCCTGCCAGAAAAGTGGCGAGTGGGGGTAAATGTGACTTGGATATCTTCCATCCCTTGTTGTTGCCACCAATCAAACTCCGTAATAAGCGACGCTGGTATCCCCCAGCTCACGAGGTGCCGTTTCACCCCCATAGCCACAAAATAACGTTTGGTCTTAGCCTTCAGTTTTTGAATACTTGCGAGATCCAGGTGGTCATAATGATCATGGGTTAATAATACCAAGTCTATGCTAGGAAAGTCATCTATTAGATCCAGAGTGTTCTCTGAAAACCTCTTGGTAGCGAAGGGGGCAATGGGAGCCGTATCCGGTCCAAACATCGGGTCGATAAGCAAGGTTTTTCCTGCGACCCGCAAGAGTATCGCCGAATGCCCGTACCAGATGAATTTACTGGTATCGGATGGTGCCAGGAAAGCCTCCTGGTCAAAGGGTAGAACCGGCAAAGGCTGCTTAGGTATCCGTCCGGCCTGATTGGCCAATTGCTTGTAAATAATTTTTGGCATCTCAAATAGACTCGTACTTAAACTTGTCTCTTCTAGGTTTTGAAAGCTGCCATTGTACCAGTTCTCGGACTGCTCATACTGCTGAGTCAAGGTCGGTGTTACCTTTCCACCAAATTGCTTGAAAAACATATTCTGATTTTAGCATCTGTATAAATCCCTGCTCCTCTGAATCGAATTACATTTTCTGATAAAAGGATCAATTGGGGCGATAAGCCGCTAAGCACTGCCTCACTCAAACAGTAACCAGTAGCTAGCGAGCATGGTTCAAGAAAGAAGCGTTTCATGTCCAAATGAGCACTTCCTCTCCTATCAAGTGAACTAGTAGTACCCGATAACACTCCTCTTAAGTGAACGATATGTTTCCAAAATCTGTATAAACAGGAAAAACCGTTGCACCGGTTCGTATTTATCTCTATTTTTATATATTTGCAATCCGCTGGAAAGCAGCGATAGAAAGGGCGATTAGCTCAGTTGGTTTAGAGCGCATGCTTGACAGGCATGAGGTCGGCGGTTCGAATCCGCCATCGCCCACTTTTAGAAACCTATCCAGGTTTAATATCTTACAACATTAATTCTCCTGATAAGAATTCCCTTCAATTTTTTCCTTCTCCAGTTGATAAAACATAACAGGGCGATTGTATCATTTCCAATGACACCGCCTTGACCGTAATTGAATCAGGATAATACTTAAATGAAATCGATACCGTATCTGCCGGTGCGAAGCTTGGCTTCCGTAAGAAGATGGCCAACTCATGATCTTTTCCTCGTTCCAGCAGTTTCAGTGTTTCAGAAAAGTAGTCTGTTATTCCTCACATATGCAGAATGGGATCATCGGTAATCCATTTGTGCGCCCCCCAAGAAGTCACGCGAAATGTGGTCCTATCTATTGTAAAAGGTACGTAGATCTTTTTCTGGAGGTTTTCAATAGATAAGAGATATTGCTCATAAGGACTAGGCCTTAGCCCCGTACATTGAGGTGTCAATAACAAGAGGGGCCTCAATTGTATAGATAAAATCTACCCTGCCAGAGTTTTCCGAATTTCCCCATTTGCAGCTGAAGATTAATAAAGAACAAAGTAATAAGCCCAATACGAATTGAGGCAGAGTATTGGAGCTAAACCATTCCAAAATAGGCTTTAACATCATCTAATATATTTCCCCCCCTATCCCAATTATAGGTGGTAATGCTGGGCGGAAGGTTAGTAATAGGGTTTCCATGTAAACGCAGCTCCTCCAAGAAAGGCAGGGCTTTTAATAGATCGGGTGGAAAATAGTTAATCTGACTACCCTCCAAGGATAGTGTTTTTAACCTACTTAGCTTAAACAGGGATTTCGGAATCTCCCTCAAAGGGTTGACTGCCAAGCTCAGGAATTCGATTTCTGTCAAGCAAGAAAACCCGCTGGGCAAGTCCTTAATCCGATTGCCATAGAAGGAAACAAATTTTAGGGCTGAAAGCTGACAAAATTCACTTGGTATTGCTTTTACCCTACTTGCTTCAATAGTAAATGAAGTTAGTCCTCTCAAATTGGCTATATCTGATGATATCTTTCTGACCTTAGAAAATCCGATATGCAATTTTTCTAAGCTTTCTATCGAATAGAGCACCTTCGGAATCCTGCGAAGTCTTTGGCATCTATGGAGTGAAATACTTTTTAGTTCAGGTAGCCTATATAAGGAAGAAGGGAGGTCCCTGATATCAACATTATCAATATGTAAAGATTCAAGAATTGGGAGTTCAAGGAGTACATCAACAAAATCACTGTGCAAAAGCTCTTCCTGCCTTACCTTCAATGTTTTGTAAGTAGCATTTTCTGTTTGGTTAAATATCGCGTAGAAGGCAAGCAGTCTTTCTTTCAACTCTCCCCGTTCCATCATAAATAATAATTATTGATCATAACAACCCTCCTACCAGATGACTTAACCAGAAAGTGGGTATTTAAACCTCAACAAGTGAAAGCCTCAATTCACTTCCCCCACCGCCCATACCGCCACCTCCTCCATCTTCCCTTTCAACTGAATGGCCCCTAAAGAAGCGGAAGTCCATTTTGCCGGAAGCTGTAGATTAGCAAGCAAGTTCTGTGAGATGAGTAGTTGTTGCTTATAGTGATTGCATTGACCCTGGATGCGAGCCGTTGTGTTAAGGACATCGCCGTGAAAGGCGATTTCTTTTTTTATTACCCCAACTTCAGCCACCATCACTTTGCCATAATGTAAGCCCGCCTTGAAAACAGGTACTTCACCGTACGCTTCTAAGTAATAATCTCTCTTACTCTCCAGTCGATCGCGATAAGCAAAGTACAATTCCAAGCAATTGTTGTTGGCGAGGCCGCGCGGAGTGAGCCAGGTGAGTACGGCTTCGTCGCCCACATATTGATAGATTTCCGCCTGAAAGGGCTTGATGATTTCATTGAGGTCGAAAAAACAGTCTTGAATGAAACGGCTGAATTTGAGGTGCCCCAGTTTTTCGGCAATAGTGGTGGAGGATTTTAGATCCAAGAACATAAAGATGCGTTCCTCCTCCTGTGGCTTATGGTATTTACCCAATAACATGTTCCAAAGTACACCGGGTCCAAACTTCTGATCTATGGCGCGGAAAAAGGTAATCAAAGACATGACTACGGAGAAGTAGGCCAAGGAAACCCAAAACACTCGACTATTAATCATCTCCCTGGCCCATTCTATATCTAAATCCAATGGGCTGCGGCGAGTGAGTATAATCAGGCCGATCCACATGATGAACTTCACCAAAAAGAAGTACATAAATGCTTTGAAGATCAATAGGCGGCCGTAGGACCACCTTCTGAATTTAGGTCGATCGAGGTTCAACTCTGCGATCCCAAAGATCAATCCTCCTAGGATGCCAATGACGAGCATTAAAATAAAGCGCTGCCAGGGCAATTCCAGCACAAATTCATCAGATGCTCGTAGATCAAAGAAGCGGATAAAATGGAAGAATTGGGTAGCCAAGATGAAAATCGAGATCATCTGACCAAGAAATCGGGCTTTTTCTTCCCAAGTGCGTGTCATAGAATGCGAAATTAATTTTCAGCAATTACTGCAATTAGTAGCGGAATTGCAATAGATCAATCTATTACTGATCAAGTCCGACATTCTTTCCTACTATATTCTTGTACAATTGCTCTCGCAACACTTCCTCCCTACGCATTTGATCAGCCATCTTTTCCGCAGTTCTTTTGTAAGCTTCATTGTGGAAAAGATTTAGAAGCTTGGGTGCAAGTGAGTTTTCCGTTATTCTACTGACCTTAATACCACTTGGGCCTACTCCTTTGGCAGTCAGCATCTGATCCCAGGCAAATTGATCAATAATGTGCGGAAGGATCAGCGAGGCACAGCCATGCTGTACTGTTAAGTGAGTGGTTCCAGAGCCGCCATGGTGCATGACGGCATATATCTTTGGTAGCAACCATTCGTAAGGAATGCTGGAGACAAAGTGAAATAAGTCATGATCATAGTCAGCCGGCTCAATTAGACCACCAGCGGATGAATTGATCAGGGCAGGGATTTGATGTTGCTCGAGGATATTGAGGATGATCTCGGTCTTTTTAGCAGGTTCAGGATTAGTCATGCTGCCGAAGGTGACGAAGAGGATTTTCTCATGCCTTTCCAGAAACGCTGCCAAGGCTGGGTCAGGCTGCCAATTGACCGTCTTATCCCTTTCATGATACCCTAACACCTTTATATTCTCGGGCCAATAATTGGGGCGATCAAATAGTTGAGGAGAGATCGTGTAAATGACTTGATGCTTGTCTAAGGCTTTCTTGATCTGCTTTTTACTAAGATCTGTTCGATCTATCCATTTCAGTGAGGCCAAGATGGTTTTTACCAATCCCCAATCGGCGAGTCGAAAAGTGAGTTTATTCAAGAAGCTTCCATAATTGCTATGAAACGCCACGTGCGTATGCCCTTTGACATAATGCAAAAATGGTACGGGGCTAACGAAGGTCGTGCTACCTGGGTGCTCCACTTCCCAAATCACAGGATACATGGCCTTGCCATTATGGACGATCCGATCAGGCTGGAATTCAGCAACCACTTTTTGCTGTCGTTCCATCATATGCCTATTGATATCTCCTTGCATTCGGGCCAACTTCACATAGGCTCCTAATTTTTTCCACCATGACCCTGCTCCTCCCATCGCAAACTTCCCTAAGTCACTTTCCAGCATTTCAATAAAAGCTGAGCCAAGACCCTCAAATTGAGCTCCTGAGTCTTCAACCAAATCCTGGAACTGATCGGGAAACAAGTACATGACATCGTGGCCCTTTTCCTGCAAGATCTCACCAATAGCTAGAAATGGCTCCATATCTCCTCTTGTTCCTATCGATGTCAGTAGAATCTTCATGGGCATTTCAAATTACTGCAACAGGTCTCTGAAATCCAATAAATGAATGGCCAATAAACCCAAAATCCCGACTAGTCCAACATAGTACAAGGTTGGAATAATTGTTTTACGCAATATCAATCCCTCCTTGCCCAGGAAACCCACCGTAGCCGAAGCAGCCACCACATTGTGAATGGCAATCATATTACCTGCCGCCGCACCCACTGCCTGTAAGGCAACAACCAAAGTAGTCGGCATGGCCAGTCGTTCTGCTACCCCAAATTGAAACAAACTAAACATCAAATTACTCACCGTATTACTACCCGCAATGAAAGCCCCTAAGGCCCCGATAGAAGGCGCAAAAAGCGGATAAATCTGTCCCACCTGATTAGACACCCACTCCGCCATTGCAATCGGCATAGCGGGTAGGTCTGCAGGATTCCCTCCGGAATTGATGTAGATCCGGACCATCGGGATAGTGAAAATGAGCACAAAGCCAGCTCCCAGTAGCATCCTAGCACTTTCGCTAAAGGCAAGGCGAACGGCATTGCCTTTCATTCGGTGTAAGTAGATCGTAATCAGCCCGACCACTATCAGAATAGTACCTGGAAGATACAAAGGCGTGCTAGAGGCATTTATACCTGTACCTAAAATATCGGACCAGTTGATTTTAATGGATGTCAAAGCTGCCTTGATGGGTAATTGTGGAAGTCGAGTCAATACCAAAATGAGTGCGAGACAAAGGTAGGGCAACCAGGCTTTCGTCAAAGATATCTTTCTGCCTCCATCGGGCTGGTTCAGATCAATCGTGAGGGTGCCCAACCAAAGTTTTGGCCAGCTTTTCTCTTCTGGAAAATCCCAATTCGTTTTGGGTTGTAAAAAGCCTCTACGGGCTAGGCTTACCACAATGGTCATCCCGACTAAAGCTCCAATTAAGGATGGGAACTCAGGTCCCAGAAAAATCCCTGTCAGTGCATATGGTAGAGTGAAAGCCAAGCCACCGATAAGCGTAAAAGGTAAAACAGCTAGGCCTTCCCGCCAAGATCTATTCGTTCCAAAAAACCGGGTCATCATGCATACCATAAAGGTGGGCATCAATACCCCTGCAATAGCGTGAAAAATAGCCACATCCGTAGTAATAAGCTGCAAGTATTCAGGAAAAGAAGCTCCTAATCCTTCCAGGCGGCCATCTAAACCCGGATTTTGCAATCCCCCCCTCACTCCTACCAAAATCGGCGTACCGACGGCTCCAAAGGTAACCGCCGTACTTTGCACCATCATCCCCAACATCACCGCCGCCATGGCCGGGAAGCCCAAGGCCACCATCAAGGGAGCTACCACCGCAGCTGGCGTCCCAAATCCCGCCGCCCCCTCTATGAAGGAGCCGAACAACCAGCAAATGATCACTACTTGAATGCGCCGGTCACCACTGATATTAGTAAAACCCTCGCGTATAGCTGCCACTCCCCCAGAGTGTTTCAGGAGGTTCAACAACAAGATAGCTCCGAAGATAATGTAGAGGATATCGAAGGTGATAAACAGTCCCTGAATGGAAGAAGCCAACACATCAATCCAGGAATACTGCCAGCCAAAGACAGCTACCAGGGCTGCTATGATAAAGGAAATGGGCATAGCCAGACGGGCCGGAAGCCGAAAGCCAACCAATAGAATGGCTGCCGCCAAAATTGGCAAAAGGGCCAAAAAGGCCAATGTACTTGCTGTCATGGTTTTGCGTTTTGAAGTCAATGCACGGGGTACTAGAAAGAGGTTAGAGGTCAGAGGCAAGAAGAAAGAAGTATGTCTTCTGTCTTTCTGTGTGCTGTTTTCTGTTTTCTGTCCTCTGTCTTCTACCAACCCCCTCCCCCCTAAGGCTCCACCTTAGAGATACTTTCCAGTGCGAGCATCAGCGCATGAGTGCCTTTTTTCCCGTATCCCTGCGCTTCTACTGCTTTGTATAGTTGATGTACCAAAGCTAAGCCAGGTAGGAACAAATTCATACGTTTAGCTTCGTCTAAAGCTATCTCCATATCTTTTACGAAGTGCTCCACATAGAATCCAGGTTCAAAATTCCGAGCCACTACCCGCGGTGCCAAATTGCTCAAGGTCCAACAGCCTGCCGCTCCCCCGCTAATTGCCTGCAGCATCACTTCCAAATCCAAACCAGATTTGTATGCATACAGCAAACTCTCACAAACGCCGATCATGGTCCCAGCAATCGTAATCTGGTTGCACATCTTGGTATGCTGTCCTGCACCTGCCCCTCCTTCGTAGATAATATTTCCACCCATAATATCTAGCAAGGGCATAATCTCATCTACGGTGTCCTTATCCCCACCGACCATGATGGACAGCGTTCCATTTTTTGCCCCTACATCTCCGCCGGATACTGGGGCATCAACAGTAGAAATCCCTTTCTCCTGGGACTGCTTATGAATTTCTACAGCCAGACTAGGTTTGGTGGTCGTCATATCTACCAAAACACTACCCGATCTTGCCGTACTTAAGATACCCTTTTCTCCAAAATAAACCTCCTCCACATCTGCAGGAAAGCCTACAATGGTAAAAACTATATCAGCCACTGCTGCTACCTCCGCTGGAGAGTCCGCCCAATTCGCACCTTTATCTAGAGCAGCTTGTGCCTTAGCTTTAGTGCGATTATAAACCGTCGCTTGATATCCATTATCCATCAAGTGTCCGACCATCGAAATGCCCATTACACCCGTACCAATCCAGCCAATATGGCTTTCCTTTGTTAATTTAAATGCCATGTTAATCGTGATTCTTTTGGACACAAAATAATCATTGTATCTTCCATATATGCCAAGCTGATTCTAAAATTATAGAAAAAAGCAAGGGCCTATCTCCTTTTTCTTTTCAATCATGATTCATGAACTTTAACCTTAGCTCCGAACAACAAGATCAGGTGCGGGCCGCCAGAGCCTTCGCCAAAAAACATATTGCTCCTTTTGCAGCCCAATGGGACCGAGAAGAACATATTCCACGCAAACAAATTCAATCCTACGCAGATGCTGGATTTTTCGGCATGACTATCCCAACTGAGTATGGAGGGCAAGGGCGCTCTGCGCTGGATGCCGTACTGATCATAGAGGAAATAGCGCGTCATTGTGGCATCAGTGCACGGCTTATTGTTGATCATAATTTTGGAGCTGCCATCACGATCCTCAACTTCGGAACGGAAAAGCAACGACGTCGTATACTGCCTGAGATCTCTACCGGCCAAAGTCTGATGAGCATTGGCATGACGGAGCCCGAAGCCGGCTCCGCCCTCACCGATCTTACTACCACTGCCCAAACATCCGGAAACCACTACCTGATCAATGGTACCAAGCATTGGATCACCGGTGCCGGAGAAAGAGAATATACCTTAGTCTACGCCCGCTTTGATGATATTCCTGGTCCCAAAGGTATTGGTGCCATTCTGGTCCATCGCGATATGCCCGGCTTCAAGTATGCCGGACGGATACCCTCCATGGGGGTCAGAGGTGTGCAAGAAGGGATTCTCGAATTCAAGGATATGCCCGTACCAAAGGAGAATGTAGTGGTGCCTCCGGGCTCCGCCTTCAGTCGACTGATGTCGGCCTACAATGGCCAGCGGGTGGGTGCCTCGGCTGTGGCTCTAGGCATCGCGCAAGGCGCCTTCGACTTCGCCAAAGCCTACGCCGACCAGCGACAGCAGTTCGGCCGACGCATCACCGACTTCCAAACGACCCAATTCAAACTCGCAGACATGGCCATTGAATTGGACGCCGCTCGACTTTTAATCTATCGTGCCGCCAGCCAAGCCAAATCTGCCATTACCGAGCGATACGCCTCCAGCGTCGCCAAGGTCTACGCCTCAGAAATGGCTTTACGGGTCGCGAGTGAGGCCATTCAGCTTTGCGGCGCCCAAGGCTACAGTCGCTTATTACCGCTAGAGCGTATGTTTCGTGATGTACGTTGCTTTACCTTGGCTGGTGGCTCCGCAGAAATGCAACGCATTGGTATTGCCACCCAGATCCTCGGGCGCTCCCTCCCACAACACTTCGGGAAATAGGCTTAGACTACCCGCTATTTTATGCGGCAACCTAGGCATTGCCTAGTGATACTTTCCTCTCAAATTAAAAGCAATCCATAAGTATTGTTTTTAAAAAGGGAAATACTTACCTTTGCGACCCTCCAAAATCTAATCGGGATGTAGCGCAGGCCGGTAGCGCGTTCGTCTGGGGGACGAGAGGTCGCGGGTTCGAACCCCGCCAGCCCGACCATTTCCAACAAGTACAGTCTCAGCGCCCCCGTCCATCCACCAACACCAACCACAAGGATTGATGATGGCCCGGTCCTCCCTGCTCTCTTCCCTACTCTCCAACATCGCTGAAGCACCCGGCAAATGGCTGGGCGGCAATGGCGGTTCTGCCACCACGGCGGAGAAGCTGATCGAGCAGTGTGAACGGCTGGTGTCTTCGGTGGGTGAAGCCTCGGGCGTGGCGTTGGCGCAGGACGTGCTGACGTCCTATGCCGCCCTCGACGCTGCGGCACAGCTGGAGTTCTTCTCGCGATTGGCGGAAGACTTTGACCCGGCCCC
>CAJXPD010000377.1 GCA_913057785.1 uncultured Lewinella sp.
GGGCCCGCGCCTCGGCCCGCTCGGCCAGCACGATCCGTGCCAGCCCCAGACCCGCGAAGAGCAGCGCCGCCAGCACCGGCTATGATTACTTTTACACCCCGACCATGTGCTTCTTTGGCGAAAGTAAACATACGATCTGGTGTTCGGTGCGCCGACACGACTGTGACCTCAATGGGTATTTCAAATTCCTTTAGGATATCTGCGGCTTGCCGCATAACGGGAAGATCGGAATCCGATCCCATGATAATACTAACCATATTTACATTCATTAAGACATTCCCTGGCTAGATAGAACTGCGGCTAACGGCGATACACTTGCACGGCTGCCCGCTGCTCTGAAAACTCCCTAACCTCCAAATGTGCTGGGGGGATAACAACCGCCCCTTTTCTGTTTATATAACCAATACCGCCTTGTACAACGGCTCTTGCTAAATTCTCTTGAAATGGCCATACCAAGGGGTAGCGCGCTTGAGTGATCTTGCGACCTGTGGAGTCGATGATTCCCCACATATCTTCCCCTGATTCATAATAGAAAGAAAGACCACTACTAAATCCATACATTTCATCAAACTGGCAGGGAATCACAAATAGCCCCTTGCGATCTACAGCTCCAAATTTTCCTCCCTTTGAGGCAATCCATCTCCCTTCTCCTCCGTAGAATAACTGATCGTATTCGGCGGGTAATACCCAAGTTCCCGCCTGATCGATCAAACCATAAGCATCCTCGGCTACCACTGCGGCTAATCCATCGTGAAAATCTGTAGCCGCCAGAAAACTAGGAGCTAGACGCATCTCTCCAGTTAAATCAACAAACCCAAATTTGCCATCTTTCTTTATACGGGCAAGCCCATCGCTGGGATGATACATTCGATCTACATCTACTTGAAGTAGAAATTGCCCTGCGCTATCGATCAAGCCATATTTACCCGTGTATTGTACGCAAGCAATTCCATCCTTGAAGGCGGTAGCCGCGCTGTAAATCGGATCCACAACTACATTCCCCACTTTATCAATAAATCCAAATCTATCCTTAAGGCGTATTCTTGCTCTGTTTTCTTGAAAATCGGTGACTTCTTCCCAGTCAGCAGGGATAACGAAGGCTCCCTCTTTATCTATGAATCCCATCTTTTCCTCGAAGGTCAATACGCGCGCCATGCCATTTGAGAAGGACCAGGCACCTTGGAATTGGATGGGAATAAGTGTCTTTCCTTTCCGATCAATATATCCCCAACGTCCCTTTTGTCGTACCACTGCTAGCCCTTCCTGAAAGGCTCGGACTTCGTCATAAAAATCTGGAATTACAAGGCGCCCGCTGGGTTCAATAAATCCCCACTTAAAACGAGCTTCGGCAAAATCCTCTTCGATGGAGGGGAGACTGACGTTGGTAGGAGAGACGGCGGAGTCTTGCGATTGATCTTGGGAGTCTGGTTTACAGGCTCCTAGAAGTAGAAGGAGCAATGCCCCTAGCAGGGTGATTTTAGCATTACTATTCATAACAGCCAAGTCCTTGGGAGGATTCATAGTCCTTCAGTGTTTTAGGCCATCTAATTCCTGTCTTACAGGAAGAAGCTATATCTCAAAATCGACTCCACGCTTAATCAGTCCTTCATAGCGTTCTTTGACTAAATGGTCGTACTTTTCTTTATTGAATCGGTATAGCATAGCTGGGCGATGCGCGACCCCTTCTTGCTTACCAATTTCCTCGAGCACTCCCATCTTCAAGATGCGAGTTCGGAAATTACGTTTATTTAACTCTTTTACGCCTAAAATGGTCTCATATAACTTCTGCATTTGAGACAAGGTGAATTCTTCTGGCAATAACTCAAACCCAATGGGCTGATACCGAACTTTAGCGCGTAGACGTTGCAAAGCTATCTCGAAAATTTGCTGATGATCGAACGCCAAGGCAGGAACTTGGTCGAAATCAAACCATTTTGCGTTCCGGGCGTCGGAAGAGGCTTGGACCGGATGTTTAGCTCGATTTGTCAAGGCATAGTAGGCCACGCTTACCACGCGTCCTCTGGGATCCCGCTTCGGCGCACCAAAGGTAAAGAGCTGTTCTATGAAGACGTCTTTTACGCCTGTTTCTTCTTCCAGTTCACGGAGGGCAGCAGCTTCAAGGTCCTCTTCCATGTCAACAAATCCCCCAGGTAGTGCCCAACAGTCTTTAAATGGTTCTACTGCCCGCTGTATCAAAAGGACCTTTAGGCTTTCACTTTCATCCATACCGAAGATCACACAATCCACAGTCAAGGCCGGTCTAGGGTATTCATAAGTGTAAGGCATAGATCAATTTTTCAATGGGGGACAGAAATGAGTCCGTCACTACTCTGGTTAATATCTTCGAGCATCTGTTGTTTGATCTTGAACAATTGGCTTTCTAAGCCTTGAGGATATTGCTCCAGTTGCACTTTACTAAAGAGTGCTTGCTGTCTTAAACAATGCGCTCTGATGATATCAAGCGACGGCAAATTATAAACTAAATCTCCATTTCTGAAAATTGGGACCAGTAAATTTTGGGAATTACCCTTTCCTAGCTCTATTTCAATTTGTTGTTGCAGACTAATCATACGCTGACTTTGGAAGGGCTGCCAGTCATCTACTATACGATCTGCGATTGGTTTACCTGCATCATTATACCATCGTTGTACTTGCAGCAAACCGGGATTGGAAACTTTGATCATGTCTTCGGATTGTTTGATCTTGTATCGCCAGATACCCTCCTCATCTTGGATGGCTGCCAATTTGTATACACCACCCAAGGCGGCTTGCTCACCACCAGTTGCTAGTTTGGTCCCAATGCCCCACACATCGATTGGCGCATTGGCAGCTTTTAGGTCCCGGATTTTATATTCGTCTAGATCATTGCTAGCTACGATTAGTGCATCATATAGCCCTGCATTATCTAAGAGCTGTCTGGAGGCCTTGCTCAATTCGGCGAGATCCCCGCTATCTAAGCGGACCCCTAGTAATTCAAACCCCCTTTGTTTCAATTGTAGACCGACTTCTATGGCCTTCTCCACTCCTTGCAAGGTATCATAGGTATCGACAAGCAGGATGCAGTTGTGAGGCATCGCTGCTGCGTAGGCTTCAAAAGCTTCCATCTCGTCCGCAAAGCCCATGATCCAACTGTGTGCATGTGTACCTTTCACTGGGATGCCATAACGTTTTCCCGCCAATACATGACTGGTGCCTGTACAACCTCCAATATAGGCGGAGCGAGAGGCGGTCAGGCCTCCATCAGGCCCCTGTGCTCGGCGCAGCCCAAACTCTAGAATGCTATCTCCCTCGGCAGCCTGTACCATTCTAGCCGATTTGGTAGCAATTAAGGTAGAGAAATTGATGATATTCAATAGGGCGGTTTCCACCAGTTGGGCTTGCAAAATAGGCCCTTTGATTCTAAGTAGTGGCTGATGAGGAAAGACCATTGTACCTTCTGGAATGGCTTCTACATCGCAAGTAAAGCGCAATTCGCTTAAGTAAGTAAGAAATTCGGCTTCAAATAGCGGTTTATTCTGCGCGCCTTTCAGTGTACTCAGGTAAACAATATCGTCATCAGTGAAGTGCCAGTTCTGCAAATATTGAACAGCTAGCTCCAATCCTGCAGCGATGGCGAAGGTACCCCTGAATGGATTCTTGCGATAAAACAGGTGAAAAACGGCCTCTCGCTCGTGCATTCCGGCCTTCCAATAACCATAGGCCATGGTTAGTTGGTACAAGTCTGTTAATAGTGCTCCTGGCATGTTATCTTTTTGGGGTGAGTTCGAAATATACATCTACTTAGTTTGATTTTTAAACTAAGTTATGAGCTTTCTGCTCAACTTGCAAGTTTTTGCTCGAAAAAATCAGTTTTAAGGTTGAAGTAGGAGGGGAACTGTCAGCTGACAGCTATTAGCTAGCTTAGCAAGCCAACCTTTTCGTATTTTTGCAGCTCATTAGAGAAATGTGATGTTGTATGAACAGAGAATTGCAGCCTTTGTTTTGTTTTCTTTTCCTATTTACGCTTTGCTATGTGAGCGGACATGCCCAAGATGAGGCCATGTTGAATTCCCCTATCAGTCAATGGGAGGAAACCATTTCATATGAGGGCCGTTTTCGAATCTTATCGCCCGGTAAGATGGAGAATAAGGCAGATACCGTAAAGACTCCTCTTGGGAAGCTAGTATATCACACCTACTATTTTCACACCAATGATAAGAAGCAGGAGAATTACGTCTACATGTTAAGTTATTGCGATTACCCTGAGTTGACGGTTCATTCCGATTCTCTCGATTTGCTGGAGGATTTCTTTCACACGACAGTTGAGGCCGCAGTCAGTAGCGTGCGGGGAGAGTTGATGTATAGTACCGATACTGATCTAGATGATTATCCAGCTAAACTATGGAGGATTGATTATCTAAATGGACGTGGAATTATTAAAACAAAGGCTGTTGTCGTCGATAATCGCTACTATGCTGTGCAAACGGTTACGCAGAAAGGGCGCGCCATCAATCAATCCTCTGATGCATTTCTGGACTCCTTTCGACTCTTGAAATAAAGAAGGGGAAGGCTTGATCAGAAAGTTTTTCCGATCACTTCAACGTAATAAGTGATTTTCGGCAAGGGAGAAAAGAGCCAACCGAATCGGAAGTGCAGCGGTTGTCATACCACTTAGATTACCATTAAGTCAAATTAAGGTGTAAATTTGGGCAAAGACCACCAAACACCTATACATGTCAAAAGTTGCCGTTTTTCCTGGATCATTTGACCCGATCACCGTTGGTCACCTGGCTTTGGTTAAAAGAGCCCTTCCTCTCTTCGACAAGATCATCGTTGCCATTGGCCAAAACTCCCAGAAGAAATATCTTTTCAGCCTGGATCAGCGTATTTCATGGCTAAATGCTGTATTCGCAGATGAACCGAAAGTAGAAGTGGACTTTTTTGAAAACCTCACCGCACATTATTGCCGGAAGATTGGAGCTAAGTACCTACTTCGTGGTTTAAGAAATGCATCTGACTTTGACTACGAGAAAACAATCTCGCAGATGAATGCCATTGTTGGTAATGGCATTGAGACCATTTTTCTGATTAGCGAACCCGAACATTCACACATTAGTTCTACCATCGTTCGTGAAGTAATTAAGTGGGGAGGGGATGCTTCTCCATTTATTCCCTCTACCATTGAGATCAAAGGGGTATCTGAAGTATAACAGGACGGTATATGAAATATGATTGGCTGCTTTTTGACGCAGATAATACCCTTTTAGACTTCAATCAGGCCCAACGGCATGCACTAAAGGAATCCTTGACGGAAATTGGTGTCATCTTCCGCCCGGAACATGATCAGATCTACGATCGGATTAATCGCAGCTGCTGGAGAGCTTATGAAGACGGAAAGCTAACCAAAGCCATGTTGCGGTATCGCCGGTTTCAATTATTCTTTATGGAGATTGGTCTGAAGGAAGATCCGGCTTCTTTCTCTGAAACATACCTTGTTCATTTGTCGCAAAGTACGGCGATGGTCGAAGGGGCTTTAGACCTATTGAATCGTTTGCGCCATACTTATCAGCTGGCACTCGTGACCAACGGAATCAAGGAAGTGCAACGTTCAAGGTTAGCTCTTTCTGGCTTAGGGGATTACTTCTCTTATATAGCGATTTCCGATGAAATTGGTGTAGCCAAGCCTGATACTGCTTTCTTTTATCACGTCTTTGAAGGCTTATCTCATCCGTCGAAAGAGAGGACGCTAATCATTGGGGACAATCTAAATGCCGATATTCGTGGCGGATTGGATTTTGGCATTGATGCTTGCTGGTTCAATTACGATCGCCGGGAGCGTTATTTGGAGGTAGCGCCAACCTACGAAATTACTCACCTTACGGACCTGTATTCCTTTTTGTAAATTAGAAAAGTTTGTTTGCCTTCACTATCTTCGCGGCCAACGTCCTAACACTATATTAATAGAGGAAAGAGGGGTGCTCCTTCCTCACAAACACGACCGTTTCCACAGCTACTTTTCGCGGCAGAAAGGTCGAAAAACCAGATTATTATGTCAAACGCCTTTTTTGAAGTGCCAGTGGCGGAGAATGAGCCCGTTTTAAGCTATAAGCCTGGCTCACCAGAGAAGCAAGCCGTCAAGGAAGCCTTGGCTAGCCTTAAAGCCCAGGCCATAGAAATCCCGATGTATATTAATGGTAAGGCTGTCACGACCGACGACAAAGTTGCCATGTATCCACCACACGAACTAGATCATCTTTTGGGACACTTCTGTAAGGGAGATTCTTCACATGTACATGATGCTATTGAAGCAGCTTTAGCGGCTAAGCCGGCATGGGAAAACATGCCGTGGCAGGAGCGTGCCGCGATCTTCTTAAAGGCTGCCGATCTTTTGGCTGGCCCGTACCGAGCGAAGATGAATGCGGCTACAATGCTCGGACAATCCAAAAATATTTTCCAAGCTGAGATTGATGCGGTAGCTGAGTTGTGCGACTTTTTCCGTTTTAATGCACAATACATGACGGAAATCTACCAAACGCAACCTGAAAGTGCTCCTGGTATTTGGAATCGCTTGGAGTATAGACCCTTGGAAGGCTTTATTTTTGCGATTACTCCATTCAACTTCACGTCTATCGCTGGTAACCTTTGCGGTGCTCCAGCCATGATGGGGAACACGGTCGTTTGGAAGCCAGCAGAGACCCAAATCTACAGTGCTGCCGTGATCATGGAGGTTTTACAAGAGGCAGGGCTGCCTGATGGAGTCATTAATCTGATCTATGTGGATGGACCAATGGCAGGTGACATTATCTTCTCTCACAAAGATTTTGCGGGCTTACACTTCACTGGAAGTACGGGGGTCTTCCAACATCTCTGGAGCACCATCGGAAAGAACATTAACAAGTACCGATCTTATCCGCGCATTGTTGGAGAGACAGGTGGAAAAGACTTCGTAGTAGCGCATCCAAGTGCAGATCCTAAGGCTGTGGCAGTGGCCCTTATTCGAGGTGCTTTCGAGTTTCAAGGACAGAAATGTAGTGCCGCTTCCAGGTCCTATTTACCTAAGAGTCTCTGGAACAAAATTGAAAAATATTTATTAGAAGATATTGCTTCTATTAAAATTGGTACTCCAGAAGATTTTACTAACTTTGTTAATGCTGTCATTGACGAACGAGCCTTTGACAAAATTTCCGGATATATAGCAAGAGCGAAAAAAGATCCAAAAGCCACTGTAATAGCGGGCGGTACATATGATAAATCAAATGGATATTTTATTGATCCTACGATTATCGTTACTACTGATCCTAACTATACAACGATGGAAGAGGAGATCTTCGGACCTGTTCTAACGATCTATGTTTATGAAGATGATCAGTTCGAAGAGACGCTTGAATTAGTAGATTCTACTTCTCCATATGCGCTGACAGGAGCCATCTTTTCCCAAGATAGAGCTGCTACCGTACTTGCCACAAAACGCTTACAACAAGCCGCTGGAAATTTCTACATTAATGACAAACCGACAGGTGCAGTAGTAGGGCAACAGCCTTTTGGTGGTGCCAGAGCTTCTGGAACGAATGATAAAGCGGGTTCGGTTTTGAATTTATATCGTTGGGTTTCTCCCCGTACGATTAAAGAGAATTTTGTGTCACCAAAGGATTATCGATATCCTTTCTTGACTGAAGAATAGTTCCACATTGTTGGAACAATCTTGCTAATAACAAATTGTCATTGGGTGTCTTCCGGTTAACACTGGAAGATGCCCTTTCTTTTTTAAGGAAAGTACAAATCATGCAAGAGGTAAGCGCCTACAGACTACCTGCCGAATGGGAACCGCAAAGTGCCATTCAATTTACTTGGCCAAACGAAAGAATGGATTGGGGAAAAGATGCTTTGGCCGTCCAAGATCGGATTCATGAGTGTATCACTTTGATCGCCGAAGATCAACCTGTGATTGTTGCCGGGCAAGATCAAAATCTCATACGTCAACAACTGTCGGATATTCCTATTGAACGCTTGCATATCGTGGAAGTACATTCCAACGATGTTTGGGCGAGAGATCATGGCCCTATCACAGTAATGTATGAAGGACAACCGATATTGTTAGACTACCAGTTTAATGGTTGGGGGGCAAAATACCCAGCATCACTGGACAATCAGGTCACTAAGCATCTGTGCGAGTCAGGCTTGTTTGAGCAAGTTGAAAGGCGTGAACTGTCATTGGTGTTGGAGGGCGGGGCTATTGAAAGTGATGGGCAAGGAACAATTATCGGTTCTACTGACTGTTTGCTAGATAAAAATCGGAATCCCAATGAGGATTGGGATGAGCTGATTGCACAGCTCAAAGGGCAGCTCGGGGCTACTAGGGTTTTAACATTGCCAAGCGGCCAATTAGCAGGAGATGACACTGATGGGCATATTGATACCATTGCTCGCTTTTGTGCACCAAATACCATTGCTTACGTGCAAGGTAAGGATCCGAGAGATGAACATTTTGAATTCTTACAATCGGTTGAACGAGAAATCATGCAGTGGAGAACACTGGCAGGACAACCTTATTCCTTAGTACCTTTACCCTTGCCAGATCCTTGTTTTCACCCAGAGGATGGTCATCGACTACCGGCCACTTATGCCAATTTCATTATTTCCAACAAATACGTGATTGTGCCGACCTATCAGCAGGACAAGGATCAACTGGCGATAGATCGCTTGTCCCAAGTTTTTCAAAACAGGAAGGTGGTGGTGGTAGATGCGCTCCCGGTGATCAAGCAACATGGATCGTTGCACTGCCTTTGTATGCAATATCCTAAGGGCGTTTTAAGTGAAAAGATATGAGTAACATTAAAGTTGGTTTAGTTCAGCACACCTGTGGCTCGCAAAAATCGGCCAACATTTCAGATAGTTTGGCTGCCATTGCAGAAGCTGCCACGGCTGGAGCTGAATTAGTGGTCTTGCAGGAACTGCATTGTAGTCCTTACATCTGTCAGGTGGAAGAAGTGGAGCAATTTGATTGGGCAGACCCGATTCCAGGATTGACCGTGCAAACCTTTGCTGAGGCAGCAAAACGACATGAAATAGTTTTGGTGACCTCCCTCTTCGAAAAAAGAGCGCCTGGTCTATACCACAATACTGCTGTAGTATTTGAAAAGGACGGTAGCATCGCCGGAAAATACCGCAAAATGCACATCCCTGATGATCCAGCCTATTATGAGAAATTCTACTTCACTCCTGGCGATCTAGGATTTGAACCGATAGATACCAGTGTTGGCCGATTAGGTGTACTGATCTGTTGGGACCAATGGTATCCGGAAGCAGCGAGGTTAATGGCGCTGGCTGGTGCTGAATTGCTGATCTATCCTACCGCAATCGGATACGAAACCACTGATGAAGAGGCGGAACAGCAACGGCAACTGGACGCTTGGCGGAGTATTCAGCGGGGTCACGCCGTAGCGAACGGCTTACCAGTTGTTTGTGTAAATCGAACGGGCTTTGAGCCAGACTGGAGCGGCCAAACTAAGGGTATTCACTTTTGGGGACGAAGCTTTGTGGCTGGGCCACAAGGGGAAATACTTTTTGAAGCGCCACAGGATAGGGCCTGCACAAAAGTGATTGAAATTGATAAAGATCGTACGGAAGCGGTTCGTCGCATTTGGCCATTCTTTCGCGATCGCAGAATCGACGCCTACCAAGGTTTATTGAAACGATATCTAGATTAATAAGACGCCACGTGCTTGCATCAAGGCCACCTTTTGCAAGGCC
>CAJXPD010000378.1 GCA_913057785.1 uncultured Lewinella sp.
TACCCTTGGCAATGAATGTGAGATTGTGGGAGCTTCTGATCCAGGAATCGTTCAGGTGATTGAAAGTATAGAACCTATGCAAGGATTAGATGCTGTCGATGTCAGCGTCACGCCAACCGTCAAATTCTTAGTCCCTGTGGAGGAAAACTATCAATTCACTAATCTCAATGGCGAGCAGGAAACTTATCGAGTCCGACTGGATCAAAGCAAGAGTTTTATTTCCTTGAATGGAAATCACGTAAAAGGGCGCTTCATAGTATCTCATGACCATCTATCTGCTCAATTCATCCCAGAGCAAATTTTACCTGGAACAACTGATGCTGACTTTATAGTTAGCGTGTACTTCGAAGAGAAACGGAGTAATGGATGGTATCCTATCGCAGCAAATGGAGAAGTGGTCATAGAACGTGATACCTTGACTTTCATGACGGGACCTGGTCTGGAGTACATCCCAGATCAAAACATCACCGCAAGCTATCCACTCGATGGACAGTACAATTTCTACAAGAATGAAAACGAATTAGGAAAGGGGTATATCCTCCTGGCTCGAGCACAGCCTGATCTGCTTTTGCAAGTTCCCACTGGAATTCGACAAGAGTTGTGGTTGACTAAGAGCCAGGAGTTTTCCTACACCGCTGTTCCGGCAGAAGTAAATGCAAAAGGCAATGAAATCTACTACAATTTCCCGGAAGGGGCGCTTGAACACGATCAAATTTATAAACTGGAGATCGTTCAATTGAATGAAGAGACTGACGAACATCAGGTCCTATACGTATGGTACTTCCGAACTAGTAAGTATGCATCTTTGGCCGAAAAACTGGCTCAATTCTCTTATTTACCCTTAGGTAGTCGAGGAGGTGTCATTGCCAAAGGTACATTGGACGAACCTTTCGGAGCGGAAGAACTTGGTTTAGGCGGTTACCCTGCACAACTAGAACTTACTGCTGATATAAGTAGTACTTGGTACCAACAATCTGCTATTGAACAAATGTTTGACGAATTCCCGCACACGGTCACTGGCTGCGTCACCACCGAGGAAGTAAGCCTGATGGAACATGAGCATGCGGACGATATATCCAAGGCCATACACCTCGGCCAACAAATTGATGTACCAAAAATTGATAGGACCATCTTTGATCACCCCGACAATTTGCTAGCATCTGGCTCCAATGAATTCTACCTGAATTACCTGCCACCTAATGTGGTACAACAACTATACAATCAACTATCTGCTGATGTTGAATCAATCTTGACCGCAGGCATGGCCTACTTTGACACCGATAATACCCAAGTATTTGCTGGTGGATTAGTAAATGATTTCACTAACAATACGCCAAATGAAAGCACAGGGCCTCTCACTTTGGAACAACTGGGACAAAGTTGTCCCAGCTTGCTTCCGTTGATCCATTTTAGTCAGCAAGAGTTAGAAGATCTTTTCCCTGGTACTTATCCTGTCCAAATACGCTACAGGTTCCCAGGATTGGATTCATATGGTTCTACGCTCAACTTCTTACTGGAAAAAACAGACACTACTCAATAACGCAATCTCATGACAAGAGCAAGACAATATACTGTAGCAACCATTATTATCGGGGTAATCCTTGCCTGGCAAATTCCTTTGCGGGGCCAGGACACCCTATTTATTCATGCGCTATCCGAGTATGGAAGCGAAAAAATCAAGCTGCGTTGGGCTCCTGCAGATGCCTTGCTTTGGAAGTACGCCAATCAACATGGATATCAAATTGAACGAGTCACCATAAGCAATCAGCAAGGGGAAAGGCTTTCGCCGGAGCAACGCTTGACCTCCGCCAAAAAATGGGGACCTATCCTCCCATACCGACCAGAAACTTGGCAAGAGATGATTGATACCAGTGAATTGGCGGGGATGGGAGCTGCGGCTCTGTATGGAGAGAATCTAGCCATACAAGAGCTTTCTGATAACTCCTTAGTTCAAACTTACCAAAGGTCTCAAATGGAACAGACCCGATTCGGATTTGGACTCCTAGCAGCTGATCAGGACTGGGCGGTTGCCCAAGCGATGGGCCTAGCCTTTGAAGATGACCAAATCGAAAAAGGAAAAACTTATTTATACACCATCTATCCAGCAGTTCCTGCACAATCATTCAACGTCCATGCGGCAAATGTATTGGTTAACCCTACACATCATCAATCTTTACCTATACCCACTGGACTCCAAGCACAATTTGGAGATAAGATGGTTTTCTTGGAATGGGATGCGAACAGTAAACAGGTGTTTAGTAGTTATAGTGTGGAAAAATCTCTTGATGGGGGGCATCAATTTGTGACCGTAAATTCCCTTCCGGTTATACCAAGTGCTCAGAAAGGGGGAAAGGTCTTAATGGCTTTTTACCGGGATAGCCTGGCCGAGAACTTTCAGAAAATAGTGTATAGAATTCGTGGCAGGACTGTATTTGGAACATTCAGCAATCCTTCAGATACAATTTCAGGTTTTGGGAAACCGCAAAGACTGGAAGCCAATATAGGTATTCATAGAATTGAAGAGATAGAAGCCAGATCCCTAAAAATCCATTGGGATTTCCCAAAGAACTTGAATCAACACCTGGAGGGATTCGATGTATACCGGGCTAGAAAAAAGCAGGGACCTTTCAAAAAGCTAACCCCCATCTCCATCAAGGCCATGGAAAGAGCATATTTGGATGATTCTCCATTTACCAGTGGCTACTACAAAATAGTTGCCAAGGACATATATGGTCACAAATACGAATCTTACTCCAAGTTAGGTCAACTCCAGGATGAAACACCTCCTGCTCCCCCAACTGGCCTTGTAGGTGCTTTGGATAAGGATGGAGTAGTAAGCTTGAGCTGGAATCACAGTCCAGAGGATGACTTAATGGGATATCGAGTGTTTCGTTCCAACCAGAAGGATGGCTATTACAATCAAGTCACCTCCTATTTTACCAGGGACACCGTCTATAGCCATTCGGTGGATATGAGCACCACCTCTTCTAAAATATACTATAAAGTTATTGCCTTGGATTTCAGAGAAAACTACTCACAAAAATCCATTTTCTGTGAAATCATGAGACCAGATCTTGTTCCTCCTATTGCTCCGGTTTTGCGACAGGCTTTACCTACTGATGACGGTATTGCCTTATCCTGGATTTCGAGTACTAGCCCTGATCTTCTGCAACATCAAATACAACGGAAGAAAATCTCGGATGAGGACTGGAAAGTAATATTTGAATGGCCGGCTAATGCACACTGTGCCAAATTCAAGGATGTTCAACTTGACCTGAAGGAGGACTACAACTACCGGGTAGTCGCTTATGATAGTGTGGAATTGACAAGTTACTCCAAGATCGTCACTGCACGGCAACTAGACAAGGGGCGACGATCTGGGATTGAGAACTTTCAGGTCCAGCAAAGTGTGGATGGAGCTGTGGTCCAATTAGAATGGACCTACCCGCCCAGTCCTGAGCTGCATCAATTCATCATTTATCGGGGTAAAGTAGGAGAACCCTTGCGAACACTGCATACACTCAGGCTTGATGATGGGGCATCCGAAAATGATCTTACGGCAGCAACATTTAGGGCATATCGATATCAGGACAAGGCCATTAAAGACAGGCAGACCTATAATTATCAGATCATAGCGAAACATAAGGGCGGCGGGCATTCTCCCCTAAGTCTCACCCGATCCATTCATATCAAGTAAGACACGTACTACAGGAAAATCTAGTAAAAATAGCTAAGCATGAAGACGCTCTCTCTTCTACTGTGCAGCTTGTTCTGCATTCAATTTGTATTGGCCAACACGAGTAATTGCGACAATGTGGATAGTCCAGGAAGGATCTATCATAACCAGTCCACCAATGCTATCGTCAAATTTTGTGATGCCTGGCAACCTGCCCCCATCAACGAAACACTAGCTGCATCCGGAGGAAGTGGCGGTGCCATCCAGTACCAGTGGCAATATCAAAGAGAAGGTTATAACTGGAATGATCTTAGCATTCCTGAGGGCCAGAACAATGCGCTGAATCTTGGACAAACCAGTGTAATTCAATATCTAAATAATCATGGTGTATCGAACAACCAAACCGTCAGTTTCAGAAGAGGAGCGCGACGACCAGGTTGTCTAAATTACAACTACACCAATGAGGTGCTATACCAAGTTTATCCCAATGTCAGTGATGACGTTGATGTGACCCAGGGAGGTATATTTTGTGACTACACCTTAGATGAACACTGCCTGTCCATTGGTCTAGGTAACGCCCATGACACCCATGAGTTCCTTTGGCGATTTTCCTACGACAATGAGAACTGGATTTATACCTCTACTGAAGTTCCCGCGGACTACTGCTACCCTTCGGGTACGACAGCCTATATTTCTGCCGGCTCTCGCTTGATTGGTTCTCCGTGCGACTACATTTTTAAGCCCTCTCTTGAAGTCATCACTTATCGTACGCCAGAACTCCATCTTGAAATCGTTCCAGTTAGCTGTCAGGGAGAAAATGATGGTGAGATCCTCGTATCAGATATTAGTGGCAACAGTGCTACCCTGACAGATCTATATTCTTATAGTATCAACAACGGTCAAAGCTGGCAGAGTAATCCGAGATTTACAGGCCTGTCTGAAGGTAGTTACACCATTCAGTTGCAAACTCAACACTGTAATTCCCACTCGATAAGTACAAGCCTGACATCTTCTCCCTCGCCCCAGCTAGAGGATGTTGAAGTTGAGCATGAATCCGACTGTGGCAATAATGATGGCTCCATTAGCCTATCCTTGATTGGTGGGACAGGAAGTTTTGAATATCGTCTGTCAAGCACACCTTGGCAAAACAGTCCGAATTTTGAGCATCTATCCGCTGGCAACTACGACTTGTACGCACGAAATCTAGATGGAAGCTGTGAGACCGATTTGGGGTCGACCTATATCCAGGGACCAAGTTCACCGACACTTTCAAACGTCTCGGTTAGCCCTCCTTCTGACTGCGGACTGGACAATGGTCAAATCCAAATTCAAGCTTCCGGGGGGCAAGGCCCCTTGAGCTACACCATTGACGATGGCAATAGTTGGAGCAATAACTCCGTATTCAACTCGATCCCTGCTGGACAGTATGAGGCTGGTGTCCGAAACCAAGATGGGACTTGTGAGCTATACCAGTCAGTAGACTTGGAGGCCCCAACTTCACCCATCATTGAATCTGTATCCAGCCAGAATCCCAGCAACTGCGGAAGCAGTAATGGGCAAATAAGTATCCAGGCTGATGGCCAGGGAAGTAACTTACAATATACCATTGATGGAGGGGCGAATTGGTCCGCTCAAAGTAATTTTACTGGCCTAGTGGCTGGTCTTTACGAAATTCAAGTAAGAAAGAGTGATGGAACTTGTGTCATTACTCATATCTCTCTGATTGAATTATCAGGACCTAGTGCTCCTGAAGTTTCAAGCATTCAGGTAGAGCAACCTTCGGATTGTCAAGTGGATGATGGTGAAATTAGCATCTTCCCTTCTTCCTCCAGTTGGGATTATTCGATTGATGGGGGAAATACCTGGCAAAAAGGATCAGGCATATTTTCAGATCTAGCTCCAGGAAGCTATGAGCCATATGTCCGGAATGGCGATGGGACTTGCCCTACCGCTGCAGGAACCGTGATAGAATTGAGCTACCCGAACCAGCCCGCGATTGTGTCAATAGATTACAATAATCCAACGGATTGGTGTACGACGGATGGCTACCTGTCAATCGACGCTACTGGTGGAGAAGAGGCGCTAGAGTACACACGAAATGGGATTATTTGGCAAAGCAGTCCAAATTTCTCCAGCTTAGGTACTGCCACCTTGAGCCCAGGAGTACGAAATGCGGACGGAAGCTGTGAAGTATTTTTTCCTGAAACGCTTCCTATTGCCTCCCCAGATCGTCCTACTATTGAGCACATCACCGATACTCCAGATAGCGGCTGCGGAGCTAATGACGGTTCAATCTTCATTGAAGCCACAGAGGGAATTGGTGAATTTGACTACTCGATAGATGGAGGGAACAACTGGCAAGGTTCTCCTTTTTTTGAAGGTTTGCCTTCTGACAATTATGATATTGTGGTCCGCAACCGGGATGGCTCTTGCCATGTCACAGATGATGTCTATGTGCCGGTACTTCTTATGCCCCGTATTAGGGACATTGATATTCAAACTCCAAGCGATTGTGGCTTAGCTGATGCTACTATCAGCATTTCTGGAGATCGGGGAACTGGTGATTTTCAATTCACAATTGATGCGGGTCAAACCTGGTCTTCGAGCAACACATTCACAGAACTGGCCCCAGGTGATTATTGGCTAGGCATTCGCAATTCGACTGGCTACTGCGAAGAATATGAAAATGCTGCCGTAACCATTTCCGAGCGCCCTCATAAAGTGATAACCGATGTAAATATAGAACAGCCTTCCGATTGCGATATCGATGACGGAGAAATCACCCTATTGGCGCAAGGAAATGGGGTGAGCGAATACTCGATAGATGGAGGGAACAGCTGGCAATCCAGTCGGACTTTCCGGGATTTAGCTCCGGGCACTTACGAACCGATCGTTAGAAATACAGACGGAACCTGCCCAAAACCTTACGGAGAGTCTTTTACATTGCTCTATCCTCCACGTCCAATCTTTGAAGATGTGATAGCAGACCCAACCTCCGACTGCGGGGAATCCGATGGCAGAATAGAGGTGATTGCAGGAGAGGGGATTGGCTCCTTCCAATACTCTATAAATGATGGCAATTCTTGGCAAAATTCCGCTGTTTTTACAGGTTTGAATGCCACGACCTACGGAAAACTAGCCATCAGAAATAGTGACGGCACATGTTACGAAGAATATGACGGGAGCGTACAGATCTCTCAGCCCCCAAAACCCACCTTTGAGGACATAGATATAGATCAACCCTCAGATTGTGACCTCGATGACGGTACCATACATATAATCGCAGATGACGGGATCGGAAGTTATCAATACACTTTTGATGGAGGACTCTCCTGGCAAGCACAAAATGAATTAAACAATTTAGAACCAGGATCTTATGATTTAGGTATTAGGAATAGCGATGGCACTTGTCCAATCTACGATAATGACCCAAGGCAATTATTCTATCCTCCAGAACCCTCAATCGAAGACGTAGACTTCGACCAACCTTCGGATTGCGATACCAATGATGGTACCATCAGCATTCAAGCCGCCAATGGAACCGGAAACTTCCAATATTCCATCGATGGGGGAAACTCCTGGAAAAACAATGGAAACTTCAATAACCTACAACCCGGTGACTATGCAATTGCTGTCCGAAATGCCAACGGAACTTGCTTCATCCTAGATAACCAGACCATAGAACTAGAGTATCCCCCAGAACCCTCAATCACAGATGTAGACTTCGATCAACCTTCCGATTGTGAAGTAAATGATGGTTCTATTTCCATTAGTGGTAACGAGGGAATGGGGAGTTTTTCTTTTTCGATCGATGGCGGAAATAGTTGGCATAGCTCAAACACATTCAATAATCTTGCCCCAGGGACCTACCAAATTGGAATTGCGAATGCCAATGGCACGTGTGAAGTCCTATCAGACAATCCGATCGAAATAAGCTATCCGGAAGCACCAGAAATCGTAGAGGTTATCGATCAAAACCCAGCGGGCTGTGGTTTCTCCGATGGTTCCATAGAAATTGCAACTAGTGGCGGTTCAGGCCCTACCTACTACTCGATTGACAATGGATCTTCCTGGTCCAACAATAATACGTTCACAAATCTGGCTCCAGGTGTATATACGATTAAGGTTCGAAATCAAGATCAAACTTGCGAGCAGATCTATGGTGAGATACAACTGACTGCCCCAAGTTCTCCTGCTTTCAGCAGTATAGAGCAAACGAGCCCAACGGACTGCGGCCTTAACAATGGTCAAATCGTACTTGGAGCTACCGATGGGACTGGAAATTATCAATATAGCGTAGATGGAGGCCAGAATTGGCAGAACAGTGGGACATTTACCAACCTCTCAGCAGGGCATTATGCGCCAAGCATCCGTAATAGTAATGGGACCTGCCAAGTAGACTATCAGGGCTCGGTGACATTAAATGAGCCCGAACCAGCTGATATAAACGGAGTAAATGCTGACCAACCGACAGATTGTGAACTTGATAACGGGCGCATTGAAGTATTCATTGACCAACCGGTTACTGGATTTCAATTCAGTATTGATGGAGGAAGTACTTGGCAAGCCAACCCAGTATTCCTTGATCTAGGCCCCGGCAACTATCAGGTAGGAGTCCGAAAAAGCAATGGACAGTGTGAGGTAATCAACAGTGAAATATATCAATTCGACTATCCAGAAGCTCCGGAAATCATCTCCATTTCTCCTGATAATGTCACTGACTGCGGATTGCAAGACGGAAAGCTCCAAGTAAATGCTCAGGGCGGTATTGGTAACTTCGAGTATAGTATTGACAACGGACAATCCTGGTTTGCCAATAAGGAATTTTCAGACCTCGCGGCCGGTAGCTATTTCGTGGGGGTAAGAAATAAAGATCAAAGTTGCCCTGTCTTTGCCAATGCTCCAATTAGCATAACCCAGCCAATTCCCCCTGTTCTTCAGGAGATTGATATAGAACAACCTAGTGACTGTGGAGCAGGAGATGGACAAATTAAGATACAAGCAGCAGGCAGTAACAGCATCCCCTTAAGTTTCTCAATCAACGGTGGTAGCACCTGGCAGGCAAGCCCTATCTTCAATAATCTAGCTGCGAATACCTACCAGGTAGCTATTCGCAATTCAGATGGGACTTGCGAAAACCTAGCTTCCGAGCCTACGCTCTTATTTGAGCCCATTCCTGCTTTTTCAAACACCTGCGTGCTAGAATATCATAGAGCGGTTCGCTTTTTTCTTTAAGTTTACCCGACGTCTGATCTAAATATTTATACGTGAAAAGTTGTGTTCGATCCGAAACCAGTCGGTCTACGTCCAGAATCTGGAATTTTACCGCATCAGCCCCCGCGTCCGACGCGGCCTTAACAAGGTTCTTCGCTGAATCGATGCCATTGTGTGTCGGGCCGGCTTCGAACGTGATAAAGCATGGATTATCGCCACCGACATAGCGATCTCCTATTTGACACTTTCTTTTCATATACACAATCTCCAGCAGCAAAATTTTGGATGTGACAGTTGTGAAGGTATAACATACTTGATCACGGTAACGGTAACGCCAACCTCTATCGTTATAAGTGTATTGCGATCCACGCTCCACGAGCGGTTCGAGCAATCGGCCCTCACTCATGGGCCTTAAATACTAGATTTTCATTAGTATTTTTCGACATCAATAGACGTATTATATAGAAAATAGACAGCTCTGCCGAAGCACTTCCGGGGTCTATGGCCAACACCAAGACAACGCAAAAGAGTTCGTTTAATGCGAGCAGGTCATGCCTCACGTCACCACTAATGAAACAAGGTTGGTCACGTTGAAGAGCGTGGATTTCCGGCTCGCCGTAACGATCATGAAGTGAAGAAAAAACAGAAATCCAAAAGCTGTGGCAGTCGTGGTGATATGGTCGTCGTGGATATCCGCCGCGCGACACAAAAAGGATTTCGCCTACCCGAAAGTGACAGGCTGTGTCCCGTTTTATCTAAGCACCAATCTGGATGAACACAGGCGTAACACC
>CAJXPD010000379.1 GCA_913057785.1 uncultured Lewinella sp.
TCTTGAAGACTTCGGAAGTCTGAATATCAAGAAGGCTAGCAATAACAACAAGACTCCTATCAACCACCTACCATTCCCCCCAGCCTCTACCTCCGCCATCTGTCCAATGGGCACAAAAGCCGACCAATAAAAAGGATGACTGAAATCGCTATTTTCCATCAGCCCTAGTCTAGCCTTTTGCAAGGCTTCATCCTTGGCAGCGCCTTCGTTGAGTTGCTCATAGAAGTCTTTCATGACGAGGAGCGAAGGATCCTCCCCGATCACCCAGAACGTACTCAACACACTTTTGACACCGGCCGCGGAAAAGCCTCGCGCAAAGCTCATAATGCCTTCTCCTCTCCGCAAACGCCCCTTGTTGGTTTCACAGGCGCTAAGGACAACCAGGTCCGCCTGGATGGGTAGGGCATATAGATCGCTGGCATACAACAGCTGAGATTCATCAAGCTGTTCCCGATTCTGCGTAAAGGAAATCCAAGACTGATTGGGGTTTTTATCATTGGCCTTACCGTGGGTGGACAGATGGATGATTCGGTAAGCATTTTGCTCTACCAGATTGCGGAATGATTCTAGGTTAGCAGCCATGCCTTCCATAGGATCACATTGATCGGAGAATATATCGCAGATGGCATTGATCTCGGTCACATTGTTGGTGAGGCGAGATAGGGCCGACTTGTTCATAGCCAGCTGACGGCTACTGAAGGAAGGCGCCATAGCCAAGATCTTCCGGGCCTTAAAACCACGCCCTTGTTGTACTTCCAGCAAGAGGTTACCAGAATAGGCATAACTGAGGGTTAATTCTCTTCCTAGATAAGGGTAAAATGAAAAGTTATCTATTTCAGGCGCTCCGACCAGCAAGGCATCAAAGGGAAGATAACTCAATCCTTCATCCGGCACAATCACAAAGCGGATACCTACTCCAAGGTCGACAATCGGTTGGAATAGTTGTGTATAAAGGGACTGACCCAAAGCCAGATACTTTGCTTGCAGTCTTTCCTTTCGTTCTTCTTCTCCCATGGCTAGCAACGCTGGGGCCTCCAGCCTAAGCACCTCCTCATCACAACCATAGTGGTAAATACTACTCCAAAATTCATCCACCTGTTGATTGAGTTCCTTGCTATCCAGGTCCAGTTGCAACACCTTAAGCTTGCCTTTCTTCGGCAGTACAAAAACATAAGTCTTTTCCTCGCCTACAAAGTACTCTACCAGCGTCTGCCCCACACCTAATGCCTTTCTTTGCAACTGCCTACTACTGGGCGCTTCAAAAGACATCAACTTCCGATATTCTTTATTTCGCTGCAGTCGATTCATCAATCCGGTAAGTTCCTCTTTCTGCTTGCGGATAGCCTGTAGGTGCTCGGTCTTTTCCTCTGGTTCTTCTGCAGACAAGTATTTTCTTTCTAAACGGGCAATCTCCCCCCGTAGCTCATACTCTTGTTCCAATAGGTCCTCTGGCACCTTAGCAATGCGCATGGCCTTGCTGTGCTTGATCCCTTCCAAGAGTGTGAAGGCTTTGCTTTGCTCGGCATAGGCAAAGGCTTTCTCCGGTTCATTCACCGCTGGATCCAAATGCAGGGCTATGGCCCCTTCGAAGATCACTTTGGCAATTTCGGTGAGCTTGAGCTTGGACTCGGTATCGTTGTATTCCCGCCGGATTTTGTTGAGGTAGTTGATGGCGAGGGTGAAGGCGGATTGGGCCTCTTGGTATTGCTTAGCCTGAGCCAATGCCTTAGCTCGGTAACCCAACCCTACCAGTAGCACTCGACTATCAAAAGAAAACAATTGTTCAAACTCTCCAGTAGTTCCCAGACCAGTAATACAATCCTTATTCTCAGTATGATCTATAATTTGACAGATCGCTTCCTCATAACTTTTTATAGATGCATTATACTCGTTCTTTAGGTATAATACGTAGCCCTTTGTCATATGGAGTTTAGCTCGGTCAATCATTACGGGGATGCTCATCTCAAGGTCATCATTAATCTGAATTCCAATATCGATAGCTTGTAGAGCCTGACTCCAATTTCCTTGTTTCGAATAGATAAAGGCTCTATTACGGTAATTCGTGGCAATAAAAGCCCTATTGCCTAGAGAATCTCGCAGATAAATATTAAGAGCTTGGTCATAAAAGGAAAGAGCATCATCCAACTCATCTTTTAATTCCTTTGCTACTCCCAAGTTGGTTAGAGCTGTTACGGTAGCTTCGTCCTTTCCCTCTCGCTGAAGCAACTCTAACTGTCTTTGGCCGTGGACCAATATGCTATCTGCTTCTTCCCAAATGAGGAACAGTGTACTTAATGTATTCTCTATTAGGCTAACATCTCTAACAGACTGGTTTCCAGACAGCTTAAGAAAGTACTTCGCCAATCTTAGCTGCTCATAAGATTCCTCAAAACCTCTTGTTTGCTTGTATAGCAACCCAAGTTGACAATAAGATCGGCCTAATCGAAAAGGGATCAAAAAATCATACAACTCACGAAATTCTATATGCTTCTTTATTGCAAGTCTAGTTCTGACTTCAGCCTCTTCTAGATTGTCCGAATACATGAATGATGCACCCGCATTATGAGTACTTTTGATATAGGAGGTCAACAAGGTCTTCCTTGTCTTCTCATCCAATCTGCCAGCCAAAGGCAAGAGCTCTTCCCTGACCTTTGCCGCACTATCAAATAAAACTGCCGATGCTAGATAATCTTTATTATTATATGAGGATACTCCCTTGATGTGCAAGGAATCAGCAAAACCTGATCTTACCCCAAAGTCAATATCTTGTGTACGAGCAAAGACACATGAAAACGTAACCAATAGTAGCAAATGCAGCAATTTCATCTACTTCAGATTTGAATTTAATCCAGCAAAACAACATTCAATGCTATCGAATGAGCCATGCCTCTCTGTAAATCAGAAATTAGGGTTATCAACAGCACAAAAGCTACTGTTTTACAATATTCCCAACCACACTGGATAGTGTTTTACCATTAACTGTTATTCTAAGAAAGTACTGTCCATTAGGTAATTCTGTACCGTCCTTTAGTCGACAGTTCCATACAATTTTGCCACCAGCACATCGCAGCGTATAGACGGTCTTTTCAGTACCTCCGGTAATCCTTTTTACTTCCATCACGATACTTTCGTAGAATTTCGTCCCATCACCAATCCGAACCTCTAACACATCATCAATTTGTTTCTTGTGAATAGGACGGACATCATCATCAGGAGGCTCAGTAATTGGGATGATCCCACGCGATTCCGAGCTAATTCCCACACACTGATAGAAAGCTTCAGGATCGATTCTCTTTACAGGTAGATTTATAGAAATTGCTCGTGAAGAATTGCCAACAATTATACTTTGTGAAAGGCAGCTCTTGATATCGGAAACGCTTAGGCTATCATTGATGCCTTTAGCAACAGAGACAAGTTGTGATATCGCTGCCGCGGACATTGAAGTACCTTCGAAAGCTTCGAATGTATCAACGGGAAATGTGCTATAAAATGCTCCGATTGTGGATATATCTAAGGTAGTAGCTCCAAAGTTAGAGTATGCTGCAAAGTCATCGCCAACATCATTTACTGACCCTACGGAGATCAAATTCCCCAAATTAGGAAATATCGTGTCCTGTTCCCCAAACACCTTATATTGAACTGGCCATCGATACTCATAGACGAGAGAATCCGGTTCACCCTCTCGAGGAATTAATTCTTTAAGCCTACTTTCATCGATGTTGGTACTATCATTTCCCATCGATATAACCACGGGAATACCCAATTCTTCCGTTTTCTTCAAAGCCCGGTACAATGGAATAGAAGGTTCAGGAGACCAATATCCTATACTCAAGTTTATAACTTCCGCATTATTCTCAATCGCATATCTAATCGCACAAATCAAATCGAAGACCGTTCCTTGGCTTCGACTGGAATCCCCTTTTTCATAAATCTTCAGATTCATAAGTTGAGGTTCTAGATTTGGAGGATACTCTCTGGTAATAATGCCACTTAGATGGGTCCCATGCCCATCCTTATCAACAATTCTTGTACTATCTCCCAAAAAATCTACTCCATGAAGATCATCTACGTAACAGTTATCATCGTCGTCAATGCCATTATTCCCGGCAGATTCCTGTGGATTACGCCATCCAAAGTCCGAAAGGTCAGAATGCCTAAAGTCAATTCCAGAATCAATGACTGCAATCCGAATAGATTCATTCGGTTGATCAATAGGTATTGCACTGCATATGATCAATTCTCCCGGTGTTTCAATCTTCGGATCATTGAGTTCAAAGATCACCTTAAGACCAGATGTATCAATGATCGCCGAATCTTGTCCTTCTCCTCTGGAGTTAGTAACCTCGGTAGGAAGAAGGGCTTCCCAAAGTGTCAATCTTGGAATAGAATCGGTACCGCATTTGCAATCATCTTTTAACTCCGCAAAGTCATCATATTCCTCGTATTTATCCACTACCTCGTCCTCAGGCATAGATTCCGGGGACTCTGAAATAAAAGCATCTCCTGGAGCTAAGGATAGAATACAGGTTGTAGAATCAATAACATCAAAAACGGATGGATAATATCCCTTCTCTCCCACTGCGGTCCATTGGTTTGCCCAGAAAGAGTTGCCTGCAGAAATAAAAGCCCCCTTATATTCTACCCTTTGGAAGAAACTATCCTCTGGATATTTAGACATACTGTTAAAGGCCGCACAGTCCTCAGGTCTAGGGTCTAACTGCCCATTAGGAAGGCTAGTAATACTTCTAAGCTTTGGATCAACTGCTTTGTTGCGATTCCTAAGTAAATGTTGGACCAAAAAAGTAGCATTCAAATCACTTGCCCCCGCGGTAGCAGCTAAAAAACCATCATTCACTCTGATAGTATCCAATGCCCCAAATCCCCAAAACAAATTATTCCGTAAAAACAAATCTTCCTCAGCCTCCATCAAGCTTTGGCTATCATTATTATCCCCGGCAATGTCCTCTACTTCCAAAGCATTGCCATTGAAATGGGTGAAAATGCTGTTGCCATAAACGCCAGCAGAAGATTCCCTAAAGCGCATAGCGACGGCAGTGGTATTGCCTGTACCACCACCACCGATATAGGTAGCATTGTAGATTTGAGGAGCAGACGCGACGGTATCTTGAGTTGCGTCATTGATGTATCCGCGATGGTCTGCAATGAGATTCGTACTGCCCGGGTCGGAAAGGGCAAACCAGAATTGGCCTTTGCCGCTGTAGCCGTCTTGCCAGCTGAAGGCGGGGCCTTCGCAGAAGGTGGCTGAGGCATAGGCTAGCTGGGCGGTACCACTATAGAAAGCAATTCCTCGGTCGGCGGCAGCAAAGACTTCCAGGTGATCCAACTGGGCCGTTTCGCGGACGGCAGCAAAGGTCAAAGCGGGAAAAACCTGATTGGGCAGGATGGCTGCTCCGGCATGACGAACGGAAACGTACGATAGGTTCCTGGTCACATTCTGCGTGCTAAATCCACCATATTGCCCAGCTCCGCCAATCTCATTTAAGACCTCCCAGAACCTTTCTCCTCCATCATTATCTGGATTAGGGATCTCGGCATCTCCTAAGATGGCCAGGCCACCCCATAGCCCTTTGTCATCCGCGGTGAGATCATCTGGCGACACATCCTCCCCAGTTTCCGTGGTGAAGATGATGGGATTGACTTCGGTACCTTGGGCATCAATATTAGCGCCCTTGGCGATGATTAGGGCTGAGGTGTTTTGTCCAGTGGTGGGATTGGGGCGCCCTTGGATGATGGTGCCTGGTTCTATAGTCAGGCTCCCCGTGGATTCCAGGAATACCAGTCCATCTATGATGTAGCAGTTATCAGCAGTCCAGGTGTAGGTACCTCCAGCAACTAGATCGTCATCTTGAATAATGAAACAGGGAGGAGCCCCAATGATAAAATCACAGTCCGACGTGCAACCGAAGGAATCAGTCACAGCCGCGTTGTATTCACCAGCTTCAAGTCCGGTAATCAGTAAAGAACTTCCATCTGCAAAGGATCGTGTCTCCTGGGTTCCGTCAGGTCGGGTCAGCAGCAGCGATTCTGGTGCGCCTCCGCCAGATGTGGTGATGGTAATGGCTCCATCGGCTTCTCCGGGACCAGAGGCTTCCTGAGTGTTCGAGCAATCTACCACCAAAGCATTTGAAGGCCCATTGACAACTACTTCTAGTTGCTGTTCGCAGCACTCCGCATTCGTGACGGTAACATTGTAAACCCCTGCTTGAACATTCTCAACATTCACTTGACCATCGAAGGCATCTTCATCCCAATCAATCACTACATCCGTGACATTCCCGATGATTTCTAAATTGATGCTACCTGTCTCCCCAAAACACTGAATATCCGTGGTATTTGCGGCGACTTCAAGATCGCACTCTGGTAAATACTTGTAAAAATCCAGAGCTGTCCAGCCTTTAATCCAGATATCTTCATTGAAAGCCCCGCGATAGGGCGCTGCATCGAAAAATGGATCGTCCAAGGTGGGCTGGGTGGTTTGAAAAGGCGGGCTCAGCGAAGTTGGACGAGGATCGAGTTGGTTATTAGGGACTCGACTAATCCCTGAAATCAGGCCTTCTAGTGAGCCTAGGGCTGCATTCCCTTCCCCTGTGAGATGGTTGACAATGGTTTCAATCCCTTCATCTCCACCAGGGTCTGCTTGAATGAGGTTTGACAAGGAGGGGCTTCCCGAAAAGGACTGGAATGCTGCCCAAAGGTTACTTTTCAGCTGTAAATTGCCATTTCGCAATTGTGTATAACTATCTAACCCTCCATCGCCAATATCTTGAATAAACAAGCCAAATCCGGAGAAATCAGCAAAGACACTATTGACATATTCACCGGCAGATTCCTGGTTAAAACTCAGCGCAGCAGTAGAGGCCTGGAGATTATCGGTATTGCCTTCACCTGCACCAATTAGAGTGGCATTGTAAATAATTGGCTGACTTACTCCGACAGCGTTCAAAGAACTTCCACCCCGATGTTCAATAGCTCCGCTAGCAAAGTCAGATCGGTGAATCCCGAAATGAAATTGCCCAAATCCCTGGTATCCTTCCGTGTAGTTGAAAGCTTCTAGGATATGAAAAGCAGCCACTAGATATTTGGTATTAACTCTACCTCCATACATCCCTATACCGACTGTTCCGGCATTAAAAACCTCCACGTGGTCTACTTGGGTTCCACTTCCTACTCCCGCTAGCAATAAACCGGGGAAACTGCGTTCACGTACCGACTTCCCAGCGTAGCGAATGGAGACATAGGTTAGCACCCCTGAATTGTCCGCTTCCACTTCCCCACCATAGACGGCCGCATTATCTCCTCTATCCAACTCCAAGAGTCTAGAGGTCAGTACTCCATCACTGACATTGATCGGGGCCCGTCCCAAAACAATTAGCCCACCCCATTTTCCAGGGGAATCTAGGTTTACCAAATCATCCCCATCATAGGTAAATATGATCGGATTACAAACTTCGCCTTTGGCATTAATGGTAGCATCTTGAGCTACAATTAAGGCACTATATCCTTCGCCGTCAGTTGGGTTTTCCACCCCTCGAATAATTGTTCCTGCCTCAATAGTCAGGGTTGCCCCTTCCTTCAGATAAACAATCCCATCTAGGAAGTAAGTGTTGTTTGCAGTCCATTGGTATTCAACTCTTGCTTCCAAATCCGCATCGGTAATGATGATATTCTCCTGTCCATTTAGGAAAGATGGCAGACAAAAAGTTAAAGCGAGTACGAGGATAGATCGTAAGTTGTTCATTTATATATTGGGTTTAGCATCTCTAGGCGTGATTCGGACCTAGGAGATGAGTGTAGTCTATTGTAGTGGTAGTGCTGCCCAGGCTCAATAGCCAAAGGCAGCATTTTCATAGCCGTTTAGTCAATAGGGATTATTCGATTTTTCAGCGCGTTCTTTATCAGAATGATAGGTATGACTCCTCACAATCATCTCCACAAAGAGAAAATAGAGCAAGGTTTAATACCTACTTTATTCCCTCGTAATGGAAACGTTACAGGAGAGCACGAAGAGTTTTAAGAAATAGTTGAAATTAGTACCGAATCATCCTTCTAGCATCTTGATCTTGATCGAGATCAATGGTGTAGTGAAACCAGAAGATTCCATATCCGATGTGGGATATGTCTTTGTGTAGAACAATTTGGAAGAGTAGCACAGGGACAACGACAATGTTTATGGATAGGTTCCTTAAAATAGTAAATTCTGTAAAAACGGGAGAATTAGAGATGGGAATACCTCAAAAGACGTAGTGATGGGGTAGGTTTAGGGTTTAGGGTTTAGGGTTTAGGGTTTAGGGAATCTAATGGATGAAAATAATCTTACAACCTTAAACGCTAAACTAGCGGCATAGAATCAGCCCCCTCAATGGCACATCACTGGATCTTGGATCGCTTGCCAGAATTCCAGTTGTCGTGGGATCGGAACATTAAACCCTCTGCTAATCAACAGGAGGGCAAAAGCTAGCATTACGACGGGGGCGAGTCGTTTCAGTCGCTGTCGCAGATTTGGAGATACAAATTGGCCCATCACGGCTAAGCCCATCATCATAGGAAGCGTCCCCAGTCCAAAAGCTGCCATGAAGGTAGCACCGGACCACATATTTCCCATTCCCATAGCTCCAGCAATAGCCACATAAACGAGGCCACAAGGTAAAAAGCCATTCAAAACACCAATACTTAACTGGTTTTGCCAAGCGCTTTTCCGAAAGAGCTGACTGATTCGCCGTTTGATGCTGCTGAAGAAAGGGCTCAGCACAGGCAGGTTCAAAATCGCCGCCTCCATCCGTTGTGGGATCAAAGCAAAAGCCAATAAACTAATTCCAAGGATGACCGACCATACTTTCTGCGCACCAGCGAGTTCTATACCCCACCCTATCGCACCAAAGACTAACCCTATGAAGGCGTAGGTCAATACTCTACCCAAATTATAGGTGCCGCTGGCCCAAACAATCCCCCAGCGTTCCTTCGTACTCAATGGCAAAGCCAAGGCAATTGGCCCACACATACCCATACAATGAAAGCTTCCTAGGAATCCCAATAAAAATGCGGTCAATAACATAATCTATAGCCTTTACAGCACAAGAACCTGCTCTTTGAAATAAGATTTCTCCCCTACCTGCCAATCCACCTGCACCTTCCATAGTCCAGGTAATAGCTTTGCGGCGGGAAGGGATAGCTCGTTGCCTTCATCTAATTCAATATCAACAGAGAAATCACTGCCCTTATGGGAAGGGCGCATGAAATGGAGTTGGCCTGCAATGCCTTCCATTTCCTTCGGAAAGGAAACTTGAACCTCCTTATTTGGATTGGCCACTAATTGTATTTGAACATCCTCGGACAGCGCCTTGCTGTTGGCCAGCTTGTCGTAGTGCTGCTGATAATCTAAATCCTTCTGGTAGTAATCCTCTACCACCAAACTGTGATCGTATTGGGTAGACTTGATGACCAAAGCCACCATAGAGGTTGCAAAAATGATATAGAATAATGCGATTCCTGTTCCCCAATTGAATTTCATAACTTTCGTTTTTTAGGTTTGTTTTAGGTTCACGCCTTTGGGGGCTTGTGTGTGATTGTTGGTGGAAAATCTATCTGGCTAGCTAGACAGGC
>CAJXPD010000380.1 GCA_913057785.1 uncultured Lewinella sp.
CATCCCCAAGGTTGGAGCTAAGATCAATGAAGTGGAGAAGCCCATGGAAAAAAGCCCCATATATTCTCCTCGCTTCAACGGATTGGCCCGTTCCATGGCGAAGGAACTGGAAAATGGCATACTTAGCATTTCACCAAAAGTTAATACCACAATGAACAAGATGGGTACTATGATCCACTGCTGCGCCATCGGTAACAGCATAAATGATAACCCCGTCAGCAATACCCCGATGGTTACGTTTGTAAGCCTGGAATAGTGCTTCTCCATAGCATATACTAAAGGCATTTCCATAATGAAGATCATGATCCCGTTGATCGTGACGATTAAGCCAATTTGCAATTCATTGAAACCCACTTCCTGCTTCAAGAAGACGGGAAGTACAGTGAAGAACTGCATAAACGTCAACGCACTCAGGCTGATGAACAAGATAAACAGCAGGAAATACTTGTCTCGGTACGGGGATGTATTTGCCTTTTTGCTCTCCTGCTCTTGCGTCAGTTCTCCTGCCATCTTTTCCTTTCTAGGTGTCAGGAATTGCCATAAAATAACCGCTGCTGCCAGGCAAGTCAAACCATCGATCACAAACAACCAATCATAGCCCAGGCTGATCGCCAATAGGCCGCCCATGGCTGGACCGGCTGCAAAACCCAGGTTTACCGCGAGCCGAAGCAGTGCATAGGATCGAGTGAGGTTCTCCGGCGTACTGTAGTAGGCTACGGAAGTCTGGCTTGCAGGACGGAAAGAATCTGCAATAGTAGACAGCATGAATATGGTTAAACACATAGAATAAAAATCCTGCATCTGCATTAATACAAAGAACATCAGCCCGGTACCCACCAATGCCCAAAGCTGTATTTTATAGTAACCAATTCGGTCAGTCAATTGGCCGCCTAGGTAGGATCCAAGCACCGATCCGATGCCGAAGCAACTCATTACAATACCGGCTTGAGCCAAAGTGAAACTTTTTTCCGTGGTCAAAAAGACAGTCATAAATGGGATTACCATGGCCCCAGCACGATTCACAAAAAGTACGAGCGCTAGTAGCCAGATATCTTTGGATAAACCACTGAAAGAGTTTTTGTACAGTTGGAGCGTTTGTTGGAACATGAGTGTCGAGTTTTGGTGCTTACGATAGTTTGATAGCTAACCTTCGCGATCCTGAATAAGTTCCTATGACGAGATTAATTTTGTGTAAGGTTTACGTAAATGGACGAATGGTGGTCGCTTGTCTATTAATGAATTCCTGCTGACGCTTGAGGTACTTAGTTAAAGGAGGTAGGGTAGCGCTTTGAAGCAAAATATTATTTTTAGCTTTGGTTGGTCCACGATTGAAAAAAGAATGGCCAACCTAAGCGAAAAACTGGGTCCACAACGCATGAAGGAAGAAGTCGGCACTATACAGAAAGAGCAAGCCTTGCTTTCGAAAATTCGGCAGGGTGAACGCAAGGTACTGCATCAACAGTACCAGCTTCACCGAGCAGCCTTTATTGATTGGGCCGAAAGAAGATATCGATGCCGTACGGAGGACTTGATGGATATCTACCAGGAGGCCTTCATTGTTTTGTATCAAAACCTAGTGGAAGGGAAGATTGATCAGATGAAATGTAGCATCCGTACCTACATCTTTAGTGTGGCTAAAAACCTGTTGTTTAAACAATTTCGGAATAACAGTAAAGTAGAGTCCACCGATACCGAAGAGATGTATTATCTAGCAGACGATGATTTGAATGTGGAAGAGGAATGGGTAGCATCGGAGCAACAGCTGAATTTGAAAAAAGCGATCGGACAACTCGGCAAGGTTTGCCAGCAATTACTTACCCTATTCTACTATCACGGACTGGATCAGGAATCAATTATGCAGCGGATGGAGTACAAGAATCGTCAGACGGTAAAAAGTCAAAAGGTGAGGTGCATGCGACAGCTGGAAAAATTGGCTAAATCTAGCTTTGAGGGGGAGTTGCGTTAAGGTAGGAAAGGAGCCACGGAGAAAAGTCTCAGCTCTTCCCCGTGGATATGTTATATTTTAATCTTCGATGATATCAATCTTACTGATCGTATCTCCTTGACGGATATCGTCAATTATCTCTAGCCCTTCTACCACTTTACCAAAACAGGTATGGTTCCGATCTAAGTGAGCGGTATTGTCTCGGCTATGGCAGATAAAAAATTGCGATCCACCTGTGTTTCTACCGGCGTGAGCCATCGAAAGCACGCCTCTATCATGGTATTGGTTGTCACCATCTAATTCACACTGGATAGTCCAACCTGGACCCCCTCTACCGGTACCTTCTGGGCACCCTCCCTGAATTACAAAATTTGGAATGACGCGATGGAAAGTAAGCCCATCGTAAAAGCCTGATTTAGCTAGCTTGATAAAATTACCTACTGCAATTGGGGCATCCTCCTCGTAAAAGTCGACTTTCATCGTACCTTTCTCTGTATGGATCTCTGCTTTTTTCATTGATCAAATTTGGTTCTCGAATAATACAATTCTAAAGTCTCGCAAAGGTAGGTTTTATTTTGAATTTATGGTGGATTGGGCTCGGAGGAAGCACAGGACGATAATTCCAAGTTCTGAAAAGCAACCATTTGATTAAGAAGGACTCTTTAATGAAAAATCAAGACCTAAAACTGAACTAGAACATGTGGAGAAATCACCTACGATCCAGCCTTCGCCATTTCTGGCACAATAAGTTTTTTAGCTTCATCAACCTTTCAGGCCTAAGTATTGGCTTAGCCGCTGCCTTATTGATCATCTTGTACGTTTTGGATGAATTATCCTACGAACGGCATCATGAGCAAGCTGATCAAATTGTGCGGATAGAAGTGGAGGCCAATTTTGAGGGTTCTACCATGAAGCTAGCCAAGGCGCCCAACCGTGCCGCACCTTTTTTAAAGGAACAACTACCAGAAGTGAAGGAAGCGGTTCGTGTTTTTCCACATAACTTTGGAGAATCTGCCTCGATTACCGTAGGCAATCAGAATTTTGTGGAAACCAAGCTTTTTTGGGCAGACTCCAATTTGTTCAAGGTTTTCACCCTCCCATTGAAGCAAGGAGATCCTAATACAGCCTTGATACGTAGCAATACCGTGCTACTCAGTGCCAAGGCAGCCACTCGTTACTTTGGGCAGGAAAATCCCGTTGGTAAAGTCCTCAAGATTGATAATCGATATGATATGGAGGTTACGGGAGTATTCGAAGATGTTCCGTCCAATACGCATCTTAACTTTGAGATGATTGGGGCATTTCCCACTATTCCGTTAGGACAAGCCCGTAGATTGAGTTGGGGCAATTCAAGCTTTTTCACCTTTTTATTACTGCACCAAGGGGTAGATCCGACTAGCCTAGAAGCAAAGATAGCAGAGGCGGCCAAGGTTCATATTGCTGAGGATCGACTTTGGTTTGATTTCAAGGTCAAGCCGCTGCTGGACGTACATTTGTATTCTAAAGGAGTTGAAGATGACACAGCTGCCTATGGCAATATCAGCCAGATCTGGGTTCTATCTGCCCTTGCTGCCATCTTACTGCTAATTGCTTGTATCAATTACATGAATTTAGCTACGGCTAAATCCGAACAACGAAGCAAGGCCGTAGCCATCAATAAGACTTTGGGCGCTACAGGGCGGCAAATGGCTAGCCAGTTCTTCTTAGAAACGGGCTTGTTGGTAGCCATTGGATTAGGTTTGAGTCTACTACTTATCTTTTTGGTACTTCCTTATTTCAATGGAATGACGGGAAAGGATTTGCGCTTTGGGTACCTCTTCCGACCTGGACTATTACTGAGCCTTTTAGGGGGCTGGGGCTTTATTACCTTGATTGCAGGGGCCTATCCAGCGGTATTTTTGTCCTCTTTTACCCCTAACCACATTTTGCGTGGGAAAAACAGAGAAGGGAAAGGAGTGATTTCGCTGCGTAAAGGTTTAGTGGTTTTCCAATTTGCTGTCTCAGTGGTATTGATGATTTGTACCATGATCTTGTATCAGCAGTTGAACTACATCGGCGATAAACAACTAGGATTCGACCCGGAGCAGGTGGTGGCTGTACGAGTGATGGGAATCCGACCAGCTAGCAATATCCTGAGCTTGGAAAAGGAATTGCAACAACTGTCTACCGTAGTAAGTACTTCCTTAACGCAGACTTATCCTGGGCATGGAGCCAGTGGTCGATCTATTTCTAAACCCAATGATCCGGAGGGACGAGGAGCAGATCTCACGACTTGTCGGGCCCACCCAGGGGTGATTGATGTGTTGGACCTGAATCTGATTGCGGGGAGAACGTTAAAAGTGCTGGAAGAAGGAGATACTTTAACACAGATTATTTTGAATGAATCGGCCATCGAATATTTAGGCTGGACACCAGAGGAGGCTATTGGAAGACGAGTAGAAGCGGACCTTGGACCAACCACCGTGGTTGGAGTGGTAGAAGATTTTCATTTTGCTTCCCTGCATCAGGAAATTGGCTTATATGGGTTTCATAATCGAAAATCGGAATGGCTTCAGTATCTGTTGCTTCGACTTAGGACGACGGATCTTCGGGAAGCCATGCAACAGATAGAGAACGTATTTGATAAGGTAGCTCCGAGTACTGCCTTGGAGTACGTTTTTCTGGATGATAGTTTGGACAGACTCTATAAAAGTGAGGAACGATTAGCAGGGGTGGTTTTCATCTTTGCGGGACTGGCCATTTTCATAGCCTGCTTAGGACTCTTTGCTTTGGCAGCCTTTGCTACCGAACGGCGGATCAAAGAAATTGGTATACGTAAGGTATTGGGCGCTTCTGTGGCAAACATCGTGAATCTACTTTCGCAAGACTTCCTAAAGCTGGTGCTCATTGCCATTTTCATTGCCAGTCCAATAGCTTGGTGGGTGATGCAGAAATGGTTGGCAGACTTTGCTTATCGAATCAATATCGAATGGTGGGTTTTTGCTGTTTCGGCGGGACTGGCTATACTCATTACTTTGTTGACAGTAAGTGCACAAAGTATTAAAGCTGCCCTAATGAATCCGATTAAGAGCCTGCGGACGGACTAGAAGTTCGATTCTCGGGGAAATAATAGTACATGCCAATGCCGGCTACGAAAATGATTAGTGTAAACCAGAAACTCATGGGAATGCCACTCTTGCTAAGTGGTTTAGGATCCCCCATCAACATGAAACCAGCCCAGTAGTAGGGATGTGCCAATTGGTCAAGCTTGGCTGCTTGCAAGTAGTCCAGCTTGGCCTTGCGCAGGGCTTCGTTTTTGGGTAAACCATCCTTGAGATTCTGATAAAAACGTACCATCAAGGCGGGGGTGGTTTGATCTGGAATTTTCCAAAGACTCATTACTGTAGCAGGTACGCCGGCCAAAGCAAAGGCGTGAGATAAACTCATGAGTCCTTCGCCCCTTTTCATTTTACCTAAGCCGGTGTTACAGGCACTAAGTACCACTAGATCAGCTTGCAAGTCATAGTTGTACAATTCATGTGCACTAAGCTGTCCATCTCCTTCTCCTCCAGTATTTTGAGTGAAAAGTAGCTTGGAGAATTGTGGTGCATTTTCCTCGATAAAGGCATGCATGGCCAAGTGTAAAATTTGATATTGCGCTGCCACTGCTTCAAATTGTGATTTGGTAGCCATAGACTTTAGGAAAGGCTCAGCCTCAAAGATGGCTGCAATGTCTTTCACTTCCTTTTCTGCCCCTGGTAGCGGTAAATAGCCTGAGCGTACCACATCTTGAAATACGGCCGCCAAAAGCGTATCGTTTTCTTGGACTTGGTAAGCGTCATAATTCGCTGCAAAAGCGCCCAACTCTTTTTCCGCTTTACAAGCTCTTTTCGTTCGATCGGACCACAGCCAGGTAGCAGAATATGCATAGGAGAGGGTATGGCTCTGCATGAGATAAGGTGCAGTGGCGAAAGAACTTAGCTCCTCAGCAGGTGTGGTAAAGAGGATCTCAAAGGGTAGTAAATTCAGTAGGCCATCTGCCACTATGGTTAGTTGCTGAGTGTTTTCAGGCAGTTTAGCTAAAACAGGTTCCAGAACCTTTTGATACATGCCGTAGGCCAATTGCCCAAATTCTTGCACGTCACTTTTTTGGCCACCTGCCATGACTTCTTGTCTAAACTCAGCCAGGTCCTTGGACCAGTTGGAGGGCCCACTTAAGGCTTGCCAGTGGGTGGAAGAGGGCGTAATGAGAAAAGCGAAGAGATTTTCATCTCCCACGAAGTATTCCAACAGCGCTTCATCAGCCCCTAGTTCCTTCTGAATCTCAGCAACCCTAATGCTTTGATTATCATATTTAAGTCGATAATAAGCAGGGTATTCTCGTTCAAGTTTTTCCTTTAATTCTTGGAGGGCAGTGCCCGTTAAAAACACACTATCTTGCCACTGATGGCGCTGTGATTCAGCGGTTTGGCTTTGCTGAGATAGGTAGTGTAGTCGTTCCCTGTAGATGGTGAGTTTCCCTTTTAGCTCTTTTTCTTGTTGTAAGATCTCCGCAGGTATATTAGCCTTTTGCGCTCCTTGGTTTTCGCGCAGGGTTAAACGCAAGGTGTTGACCTTGGCAGATTCGCTCAGGGCAAAGCCTTCCTCTAAGAGGCTTGCATCTCCCGTTTCGTTATACAAGGCGAGCTTGATCTCTAGGGCGAGTTCAGTCAAGTTGAGTTGTTCTTCGATGAAATCCCGACGTTTGAAAGTCTCTTCGGTAAAGAGTTGGATTAATTCGAGGCTTTCATCTATCTGTTTTTCAGCTTTTTTCAGTTGGCTAAGCTGCTTACTGGCTTGGTATTGATGGAAGAGGATCTCGGCTCGAGTGGCTAATAAGTGTGCCATCTCAAAAGAGGATTCAGGCGGGTAGGAGGGGGTGAAGGCTGCTTCTATCCATTCCTTCGCTTCCTTGTACTTCCCCTGCTCATCAAACAAGCGCGCTTTTTCTGCAGCGGCCTTACTGATGCGCCATTGTTTATTGTGGAAAGTGCTAATGTCAAAGGCCTCCTCCACGAAATGTTCCGCTTTCTCAAAGTCTGCCTGTTGACGATATATCTTAGCCATTTCCAGGAAGGTTTCCGCATAGTGCAGACTATCCTGGGCTTGGATAACCGTATTGAGTTCCAGGATTTGCTGATGAAAATCTAAAGCCTCTTCATATTCTTTTAGCTCCGTATAGAATTGCGCCATTTCCTTATAAACGACTCGGCGTTCAGATGGCGCTTTTTCTCCCTCAGATTCATCTAGGAGCAACTGATAGCTGGCCAAGGCCGCGCGGTAATCTCCTCGATGCGCATGGAACTGGGCTTGATTATTGAGCACATAGTAGCGCATGAGCTTATGCACTTCTTCTTTTTCCTCCACAATTTGCCAGGCTCGCTGAGCCAATAGAATGCTGCGCTCCTCGTCATTGATTTCGGCGTAGAGTTCAGCCATGAGTAGGTACGCCTGTCCAATCTGTAGGTAGTAACTTCGAGATACAGTTTCTTCTTTTTGCTCGCATTCTTCCCGATAGGCTTCCAGGTATTTCACTGCTGAATCACAAGAGGCCAAAGCTCCCGCATAATCCTTGGTAAAGGCTTGGATGGTCCCAATGGCCCGATGGTTCCAGCCAATGTCCAGCTTCTTATCCATTTGCTCGTAGAGATCTAAGGCAGCGTACAGGTAATGATACGCACTATCAATGTCCTCATTGACGTCGAAATAGATCTTTCCCAGACTGTAAATCGCATCGGCATGCTGAGCACTCAAGGTCCCGTAAGATTTCTCATAATATTGAGCAGCAAGCTTCATATTGGGAGCAGCAGCTTCCCATTCGCCATTGAGGTGTTTGGTTTTGCTGATCATGAAATAAGTAAGCCCGAGCAGAGAATCATTTTCCGGTTGATGTTGGAGGATCAATTTCAAGGCTTTTCCTAGGAGTTGATCTCCACTTTCATAATCAGCCGCTTCTCCGAAAGCATTGGCTTTTTCAAGCATGGGAATGATATCGGCTTCCGAAAGATTTTGTGCCCATGAGATCACGGGAAGAATACATAAGCCGATCAGCAATAGGAATGGAAGTTTGTTTCTCAAAGTATCAGTAGTTGCTTAGTTTGATGGACTCGGGAAGTCCGGGGACATTTTGCCTTTTTTCAGATATAAAAGTAAATAAAATTAGGCAAACTCAACCTGGAGAGGCAGTAAGTTATACCAATTGCCAATACTGGGCAAAGACCACGTTTTATAAGGTAGGGAATGGCCTAGGCTTGAGTAGCCAAGGCCTGAGATAGGATCTCTGCCAGAGAATCCTTCAGTTCTTCGAAAGAATCACTATCTGGGAATACCGTACGAATGAGACTGGCACTCTGGATTTGCTGGATCAGAAGCTGTCTTTGCTCTTCACCTAAGCATTTTTCCCAAATGAAACGAGCTAAAACGCGCTCCTTCGGCGTATAGGCCATCACGCCTACCTGCTGATGAATTTGCAGCAAGGCCTCAAGGATTTGAGCCGCATCTTCCGCATGGATGCCTTTGATATATCCTTCTTCGTAGCGTTGGCCTGCCTCTTTTTGAGCTAATTCCAGCAAATTTTGGCCAGCTAGTGCTTTGGGACCATATTCTTCCCAGAGACAAAAGGCCAGGTATTCTGATCGATAGACCATTTTATTTTCAGACGGTAGATGCTGTGACCAAACCGACTCCATATCCATAATGCTTTCATCATCTACCAATTCATAGAAACTGGTACCCGTGAGGTGATAATACAGTTGATTATCTTTTTGCACAATGGTAAGATCTAAGGGTTGGACATTGACACTGAATTGGTGCTTGCCGAGTTGAATAACGTTCTCTCCTTTGACAAAGAGATCCTGCTGATCGCGTAGGCTTCTAATGGCCTCTTCCTGCAAGCTCTTAAGTCGAGTTTGCAAGGCATCAGCTTTATTCGTGTCCTGTAAGCTGCGCAGTTGATTGATAATATCCCTAACCTTATCCACCATCAAGTCAGCGGCGAAAAAGCCGTTGATGGCATCCACTTCTTCGAAGCTTTGGCTGCGCTGCTGGATCCCGCCTAGGATGCGATTAGCAGCTTGTTGAAGGGCTGTTGTACGATTGTTGAGGGCTTCCAGTAGGCTCTTCTTTCGACCTTCAAAAGCGTTGTAAATCTCCTCTCGCTTGTCGGTTAGCTTTTCAATGAAATCGTCATACTCCACAAACTTACTTTCCAACTCTTCTAGTTGGATCATGAGCTTTGTAAGATAGGTATCGCATTGTTGTGGCGTTTCCGATAGTTCAAGGAAGTTAATGATCCCTTGATCGAGTAAACGAATCTGGGCATTAAATTCTGCCTTAGCTTCGGTGCCAGCTAAGTCCTTTTTATGGCGCTTAAGCCCTGATTTGACTTGATTGAGGTGGGCAAATATCTGGGAGATGTTATCTACAATGGCTGTAGTATGTGTAGCGTCCTCGATCTTTAAGTTGCTGACGATATCTATGAGCAATTGTAATTCGTCTCCAATTTGAGTAACCTCTTCAGCTAGCTCGTCGGCCTCGCGTGCCGTTTTAACTTCACCTAGTAGGGCTTGTTTTTCTTCAATCTTGGCCTGATAGGGAG
>CAJXPD010000381.1 GCA_913057785.1 uncultured Lewinella sp.
CATTATCATTGGCTCCTGGAGCATCAATAACTCCATCAGACCCATTAGAGGCTCGGGAATCAATATCTCCAGACATAATGATGTAGCGATTGGGGTGGGTGGTGCCCCGTTGAATCGCTATGACATTCACAATCCAAGTGTCCTTAGGTATCCTACGGTTTCCTTCTGCAGGAACAAGGGTGCGTTGATAAAAAACTTCCAAACAGTTGCCGCAAGCTGCCGATATCCGATCAAATTCAGCCTTGATCCATCGACGGGCTGCTCCAATTCCTCTGGTTTCGCTTAGCGTATCTGAGAAGGTATTGCGAGTACCAAAGCTTACCAGTTTACGGATGTCTTTTTCAATTCTTTCGGCTGAAGTAGATTCAGCTATGCTGGCTATGCGCGGATCAAAATCTCCAGGAACAACTAGCTCATTTTGAGCGGTCACCGCTGCCGTTAGGGTAAATAATAACGGTAATAGAAATACGAGGCGAAAAGAGGTGTTCATCAAAAACTGTAATTTGCATGTTAGGGATAGGCCTAACATTAGACTTAAGAGACCATATTGTAACCTCTAGCTATTCATAAGGTTCACCAATTCCTTGCAAGTTACAATTTTACAGACATTTTCCAGTTCCTTAATCTTTTCGGAATAGAGCTCCTCGGTCACGGCCATACAACCATCCATCAGCAAAAGCACTTCATAGGATTTATCTTTTGCTTCTAGAAGTGTAGACACTATTCCTCCATCTTTCGCTAGGACACCTCCAAGAATCAAGGTTTTGATATTCAATTGATCTAGTAACCATTCTAGGTGAGTAGATTGGAATGCGGAGTGTCCAATCTTGTTGATCACAAAATCTGCTGGACCTAATTCATCGATAAGCTGATGTCCCCAGCGGCCAACTTGGAAATCACCTCGATGCAAAAACGGGTGCTTGGCCTTAAATTCCTCCGGAATGATCGGCACATTGTCCTTGTCCGCAATTAAGGTGAAATTCGCAGCAATTATGCGGCTCTCCAACTCCTTAAAGCAGTTTGTCACTTTAATCATCTGCTCGATCCTCGCTCTACTATTTGAAAGTGAGAGTTTGGCTCTTCCATATGCCCCTACTGGATGCAGGAAATCATTCTGCATGTCCACAAACAACAGAGCGCTCGTACTGGGATTCATCAATAAAGTAAATTAGTAATAATTGCGAATATACACTGTTATGTACAAGCCGCAAAGTAGCAAAAGCTATGTTTTAATTCAGTAAAACTGAAGCCTTTTTTTAAAATTTAACATTTTCTAGATATGTCTAGAATAGATATGAAAACGCCCCTCTTAGTTGGCGTACTATGAGCGTAAAGTTCGATTTCTACAGAAGAACCGGATAAGCGCTTGTTTCAATTATGATAAACCGAATAGCCTGGCCTAAAACAAGTGCTATTCTACCTCAACGATCATTTCTATTTCGACAGCAATATTTCTTGGCAGGGATCCCATTCCGACAGCAGCTCTTGCATGTTTTCCCTTATCTCCGAATACTTCCACCATCAAATCAGAAAATCCATTAATTACCTCGGGATGATCCGTGAAGTCAGGAACTGCATTCACCATCCCCAACACCTTCACGATTCGCTTCACCTTGTTCAAGTCTCCCACCTCAGCCTTCAATGCAGCCAATTGGATAATCGCAGCCAAGCGAGCAGCCTCGTAGCCTTGCTCAACTGTGAGGTCTTGACCTAGCTTTCCAGTGATATAGCCTCCTTCTGGGCGATTAGGGCCTTTTCCAGCCATAAAGACTAGGTTCCCCGTACGTACTGAGTTGACATAGTTGGCTACTGGAGGAGGAACAGCGGGAAGGGTTATGCCCAACTCCTTCAACTTAGCTTCCACATCTTGATCTCCTACCTGGGCTTTGATTACTTCGGTAGAATCACTTTTGTCTGAGGAATCAGCTCCACAACTGCTGAGTCCAACGGTCAGCAATAACATGAAAAAAGGCAATAGGTACTTCATGGCTTAGGTGTATGTTGAAAAGATACTTATTCTTTCGTGGCAAATAATGCCAATAGATCCCCTACCCTAGTTTTCAAATCTTTCCGATCTACGATGAAATCCAAAAACCCATGTTCTAGCAAAAACTCAGAAGTTTGGAAACCTTCAGGAAGATCACGTTTGATCGTTTCTTTGATCACACGAGGTCCAGCGAATCCAATTAAAGCTTCTGGCTCTGCGAAGTTGATGTCTCCCAACATTGCAAAAGAGGCCGTTACGCCCCCCGTCGTGGGATCAGTTAGGAAAGAAAAATAAGGAACCTTTGCCTTGGCTAATTCTGACAACTTCGCCGATGTCTTTGCCATTTGCATCAGGGAGAAGGCCGATTCCATCATCCTTGCCCCACCAGTCTTGGAGATAATCATCAACGGAATCCGGGTCTCCAAAGCATGATCAATGGCTTGTGCAATCCTTTGGCCCATCACTGACCCCATAGATCCACCGATAAATTTGAAGTCCATCGCCGCCACAATCAACTTTCGTCGATTAACCTTACCGATCGCAACTGAGATAGCCTCCGACAAGGAAGTTTTCTTTTGCGCATCCTCTAGGCGCTTATGATAGGGTTGCAAATCTGTGAACTCCAAAAAGTCCTTTGATCGTAAGTCATCAAAGAGTTCTTCAAAGTTTCCATCAAAAAGCAGGTCAAAATAGTCGTGAGAACCGATGCGGATATGATAATTGCAATGCGAGCATTTCAAGAAATTTTCTCTCAATTCCTTTACTGTAGACGTTTCCTTACAACGTTTACACTTGTACCACAACCCCTCTGGAGCCTCTTTCTTATTCCGGGTAGCGGTTTGGATACCGTCTTTCAAGCGTTTGAACCAACCCATGTTTAATTTGTATTTTCCTGGTTTACAAGCTCTTCAAGCGTATAGAGCTAGAAAAACAACGGAAAAACTGTGATTTCCGGCCTCAAAATTAAAAATCAAGACTATAATTCAAGCAATTCCCTGACTATTATTTCATTGGTAGGTTCAAATAATCATAACTGAAAAGCCAAAAGCTAGTAACGATAGGCCTTTACTGTGTTGACAAAACATTTAACTCCATCTAAAGGTGTATCTGGATAAACGCCATGCCCTAAATTGACAATATGTTGCTTTTTAAAGCCTTTGATCATGTTCTGCGTTTTCTCCGCAATTTCTTCCTGAGGAGCATACAAGAGACAGGGATCCAAGTTGCCTTGAAGGGCCTTCGTTGGACCTATTTTTTGGCGAACATCCTGAGGATCCAAATGCCAATCTAAACCTATTGTATTGCAATCCAGCTGCCCTAACTCCTCCAAAGCGAACCATGCATCCTTAGCAAACACAGTAATAGGCACTTCTTGGATAGCATCACAGATTTGCCGAATGTAGGGAATGGCAAATTCACTGTATTGTGCTTTGGGAAGTATCCCCGCCCAAGAATCAAACACCTGGAGCATATCTGCACCTGCAGCTATCTTTAACTTTAAATATGCGATCGTAGTATCCGTAATCTTTTGCAAAAGTTGATGGGCCAGCTTAGGATTCTGGTAAAGCAATTTGCGCGCCTTTGAAAAAGTCTTGCTGCCCTGGCCTTCAACCATGTAAGAAAGTATCGTCCATGGTGCACCAGCAAACCCTATCAGGGGTACACGTCCCGCCAGTTCTCGCTTAGTGATTTCAAGAGCCTCAAACACGTAATGAAGTTGGCTCGCTGCGCTATCTCCACTCACCAATTTTTCCACGTCCGCTGCCTGCTGAATCGTTTCTGGGAAAAAAGGCCCCTTCTTCTCCACCATTTCATAAGTTAAGCCCATTGCTTCGGGAATCACCAGAATATCTGAAAAGATGATAGCTGCATCCACATCTAGTTCATCAATAGGCTGAATGGTCACCTCTGCTGCCAATGCTGGTGTTTCTACCAATTCCTTGAATCCACTCAATTTGCCACGTAGGGCTCGGTATTGTGGTAGAATTCTTCCGGCTTGCCTCATTAACCAGACTGGAGGACGTTCTACCTCTTCTCCCCTAGCCACCTTGAGGATTAAATCATTTTGAAGAACTGTTTGGGCTTGATCGGCGCTTACCTTCTGCATGTTTTTGCTTTAAGATTTCCGGCAAAGATTCCTTTAAATTGCTTGCTTCGAAAGGCCTATGAACCTTTTTTACTGTTTTTTTACAAATAAAGTTGTAAAGAAAATTTCGTATGAGTAATATATTTTATCATTCTTCATGCATTATAAACACTTGAGACTTACCAATACACTTGCCCCTTTGGTCGATTTCTTGAATTATAGCGGATTTTGTCTATTTTGGAGGCCAACAGTAAAACCCATCAACACTCATGAAGAAATTAGCACTACACTGGCAGATAATTTTGGGAATGGTACTAGGCGTGATCTTCGGAATTATTGCAGCGCAACTAGGCTGGACAAAATTTGTCGTGGATTGGATCAAGCCTTTCGGGACCATTTTCATCAATTCGCTGAAGTTAATAGCCATTCCGCTAATTGTCGCTTCATTAATCAAAGGTGTATCTGACCTAAAAGATATCTCCAAACTATCCCAGATGGGTGGGCGAACGATCGGCATTTATGTAATGACCACGGTTGTAGCCGTGACTTTGGGTTTGGTGATCGTAAATATTACCCAGCCCGGTAAGCTCATTGAGGAAAAGACCCGCATGGAGTTGATGGATAACTTTGCCGGTGATGCGCAGGCACGGATCTCACAGGCTGAAGAGCAGAAGGATGCTGGGCCGCTACAAGCTTTAGTGGATATCGTACCGGATAACATTGTGGGGGCAGCTACCAGTAATGGAAATATGTTGCAGGTCATATTTTTTGTCATCTTCTTTGGCATTGGGATGATCTTAATCCCAGAAGATAAATCCAAACCGGTAAAGGCCTTTTTCGATGGTTTAAACGAGGTGATTCTAAAACTCATTGACCTAATCATGCTCGGGGCGCCGTATGGGGTCTTCGCGCTACTAGCGGCTTTGATCGTCGAATCCCCAAGCGCTGATATTTTCATTGCGCTTCTTGGATATGCTGCATCGGTTTTGATCGGTTTAGGACTATTAATTTTCGGATTTTATCCACTTCTGGTTAAGATGTTTACCAAGAAGAATTATGGCTTTTTCATGAAAGGAATTTCTCCTGCACAACTTTTAGCTTTCTCTACTAGTTCTTCCGCGGCTACCCTACCAGTGACGATGGAACGAGTGGAAGAGCATCTTGGGGTGGATCGAGAAGTGACCAGTTTTGTACTCCCGATCGGTGCTACGATCAATATGGATGGCACAAGCCTTTATCAAGCTGTTGCGGCGGTTTTCATTGCGCAGGCATTCAACATTGATCTGACTATTGGTGCTCAGTTAGGTATTATCGTGACAGCCACTTTAGCCTCCATTGGTTCTGCAGCTGTGCCAGGGGCAGGAATGGTCATGCTAGTGATTGTACTGGGACAGGCCGGGATTCCAGAGGCGGGTCTTGCACTTATCTTCGCGGTTGATCGACCGCTTGATATGTGTCGTACGGTAGCTAATGTAACTGGTGATGCCACCGTTTCCATGTTAGTAGCAAAGAGTGTGGATAAATTAGGTGAACCCCATGTCAAAAACTGGGATGACAACTATCAACCTACTACTTAGAGTCGGACAGTTAGCGATCTTCCGATTTTGCAAAACTTCAAGAATCTTAGGTTACATAATAACGAAACCTTTAATATTATCAATCGTATACACGACACGGAAGCAAAGTTTTCCCTTCTGTGTTGAATCTAATTCTAACTGTAAATCCTTAACCTAGCCTTGTAAAATGAGTGAAACAGGTACTTTAGGAATAGGTTCCAGAGTAAGACACCCGGCCTACGGGGATGGAGTTGTTATTCGTTTGCATAAAGCCGCCTATGAAGTTTGCTTTATGTTGTACGGGATCAAACACGTAGGTTTGGAATACAAACAATGGGATATCATAGACGCTGTAGCCGCAGAAGAGCAGGTTTCATTTTCAGCAGCCGAAAAGTCTCTAATGAAAATTCTCAGACACTTTTCTGATATCACCGAAGAAGTCCCTTTAGGGGATCGCTGGGAAGATGGAACAATGATTCTGAAACCCGCGGATGAAAATTTGAAATCTAAGGAGATTCCAATTGTAACTTTTTTCCATAAAATCGTTATGGTTAGAGACCGACTTCGTGTTATGGAGCAACGGATCAATAGCAGCAAACTTAGCGATGAGGAAAAAGTTAATTTACAACAATATATTACAAGGATCTATGGCAGCTTAACCACCTTCAATGTCCTTTTTAAGTACAAAGAGGATCAATTTTCAGGTGATAAAAAATAGCGCGCCCCTCCCTCATAGATGTTAGCGCCATTTCGGCATTAACTATCTCCATGTGAACACGTGCCATAAGTCGACTTCGAGCGCAATTCTTTCGAGAATTGGCCTTGAACATTTTTTCGGTTTTGTCAATAACATTCTCCCGGAATATTCGGTTATATTATAGTATAACCGCAGCAAAATCAAGATTCCGACTAGATATTGACATTTAGCCCGATAAATAAACTTAAGCTTGCATGACTGACAATTACAAGAAAATCTTGTTTCTTTCTTTACTTCCTTTGCTACTACTCCAATCTTGTTTCGTAGCTGATAAACCGTTCAATGGCTTACCTCCTGGTCCATGGCGAGGCACCTTGACCTTAGTTCCAGACCCGGTAAGTCCAAATCCTAAAGGCCAACCGCTGCCCGAAAAAGTCAATTTGACATTCGACGAAGTCAGCTCAGGTGAATTGCCTTTCAATTTTGAAGTCAAATACAAAAACGAGGAGGAGTTTTACCTAGAAATACAGAATGGTGACGAAACCATAGAAATAACGGATATTAAATATGGCATAGATAGGAGTACTGCCAAAGATACCATTTGGATCAATTTCCCCATTTTCGACTCCTATATTAAGGGGATCTATGAGGGTAATTTGATTCAGGGCTATTGGGTAGTCAACAACAAAGACAACTACCAGATCCCTTTTAAGGCAAGGTTTGGGCAAGACCACCGCTTTACCACCTTAAGGAAAGAGCCATTAATGAACATTAGTGGAAAATGGCAAACTACCTTCACCGACGATTCCGGTATACCGGAGGCCGCCGTGGGCGAATTTGTGCAGGAAGGCAACCAGGTCAATGGGACTTTCCTAACAGAAACCGGAGATTACCGGTATTTGGCCGGCACTATTCAAGCCAATAAACTTTACTTGTCTACTTTCGATGGTGCTCATGCTTTTCTATTCGAGGCTAAGATCAAGGAAGATTCAACGATGATCGGAAGTTTCCTTTCCGGCAATCATTATAAAGCCATTTGGGAAGCCAAGTTTGCGCCCGATGCTACGCTCAGAGATCCCAATGAGCTCACATTTCTAAACGAAGGTTATGACCGGCTCAATTTTTCTTTCCCAAATACGGAGGGAAAGATGGTTTCTCTATCAGACGAAGCCTACCAGGGCAAGTTAACCATTGTGCAGATCATGGGTACCTGGTGTCCAAATTGTCGAGACGAAACGAAGTTCCTGGTGGATTATTTAGCCAGGCATCCCGAAAAGGATCTGCAGATTCTGAGCTTAGGATTTGAACGACACAAGGATAAAGAGAAAGCCATAGCCGCCCTACAGCGATACAAATCTGGGATGAATATCCCATATGAGGTTTTATTGGCTGGACAATCTGATAAAAAAGAGGCGGCCAAATCGTTGCCCATGCTTAATCATATCCTGTCATACCCTACTATGATTTTTATTGATAAGACCGGTGCAGTACGGAAGATTCATACCGGCTTCTCTGGCCCAGCAACCAGCAAGTACGAAACATTTATAGAAGAATTTGAACAAACCATTGATCAACTAAGTTCTGAGGATCCCAAAAAAATAATATGAATATTCAAAATGTAGCGATAGCCTATTCTATCGACAACATCAATGTTGCCGAAAGCCTCGATCAACAACTCAGTCCAGCAGTAGGACAAGTGACCCATTTGTATGGTTCAAGAAATACGCCCGACAAGTTATTGACGGACCAAATTCTAAAACACAATGGTCCGATTCTGCTGCTTGTATCCGACAACTACCTTAAGTCCACCGCTTGCATGTTAGGTGGTTTACATCTGTTGAATGAGAAACAGGATAAGATTCTTCCAATAGTTATTGATGGCCTCCGAAAAGACAAAGACACGGGAGACCCCATCACAGTCCCGACTCAATTCGATCGAATTAGTGATATGATCCAGTACATCAACTACTGGCAAGATCAATACCTGGATCTCAGAAGGCAAAAGAGAGAACTCAGCGACCTGGATGAAGCCACTTTCAATAACCATTTGAAATCCATCAGAGAAATATCTAGTGAAACCAGCGAGTTCCTTCGTGTGTTGAGGAACATGGAACACTACACCCTGGCAGAATTTTCGCATAATGATTTCCAGGCCTTTTTCCAATTCATTGGAGATCAACACGCCTGGGAAAGCTTCCAAAAAAATCGCCTGCATTACCGCATGCAACAGCAATCTGGAGATGCAGCTAGCAGAGATAATGCTGAGGTGGAAGTACTGGAAAGGGAAACGCCTGCACCCGAAGAGCTTTCTACGGATATCGATCTTGGTGATATTCCTGGATTAGATCTCTTGGAAGACGTACAGGCTGAGGAAGCACCTGGAGAAGCGGAACCGGAGGAAGCTCCACAGGAAGATCAAGCTCCCGTATCTACCCTTACTGATGTACCTGTAGTGGAAGAAAAAGAAGAAGAATTGGAAGATTCATCTGCTCATGAGGTTGAAGTTGAGGGAGGCGAAAGTACCGATCAATTGATTCCACCTCCGAATGAGATAGAATTGGAAATCACCAATGCGGAAGCTGAAGTCGAAAGTCAAGAAGAAGAAGAAGAAGAAGAAGAAGAAGTTGAGGAAGAAGAAGCGATTGCTCCCCTAGCTCAAGTATTAGAAAACGCTTGGAGCTTGGCCGAAAATAAACAGTCTGCTGCAGCCCTAACCTCCTTGGAAGCAGCCAAAGTTCATTATCAGCAGGTAGAACCGGGGTATTATCAAGCCCTTATACTCGCTCAATTCGATCAAAATTTTCCGGCAGCTAAGCAGCAATTAGAAGGCTTACTGGGGGAATACCCGAATCATACCGATAGTCTATTCCTATTGGGAGAGATTGCCGAGATCACAGAGGAGTTCCAGCTGGCTGGATCTTCCTATGAAAAACTCTATCAAATTGCTCCAGAGCACAAGGGTTTGAAGTATAGATTGGGGATGGTCTGGGCTCATCATTTTCCAGAAAAATCGAATGAGGCTACGGCTCTGTTAGCCGAAGCAGTAAAAGAAGAGCCT
>CAJXPD010000382.1 GCA_913057785.1 uncultured Lewinella sp.
TATTTCCAAAGTCACCATTCACTCTTCCACCCATCCTAGGATGTCTGCTGGCCTCACCACCTATAATGTGGCTGGGATATCAGGACCGGATCTTCAGAAAAGAATGTGGCAAGAGGCCCGATTACAGCCTAGATCAGTTGGAGAAGAATTAGTACGGCATTCGGTGCATATTTATAATAGCATGGAAGAGGTGAATCAGGCGTTGGAGGTGATTAAGAAGGTATAACCTAGGAAGCTGTTCCTTCTCAAATTATTGCCCAGTCCATTTATACAGAAACCCCAATCTTAGCACCTGAGTCTCAAAGAAATTTTGATACACAGCCGTAAAGTTTTGATCGGTAAGTTCCTGGCGAATACCAAAGCCATTGAAGATATCACTGAAGGCAAGCAGTATTTCTCCTCGCTTATCCAGTACCGCCTTTTTCACCCCCAAATCGATGGAGGAACGGGCTAGCTGTCGACCCTGCGGAATGTTTTTAGGCGCCATGTAAATGCCCGTCAGTTGAATATTCCAAGCATTGGGTAGCGTGATCTGATTATTGATCTTGAGCTCCCAGGTTTGGTTGGTGGTTTTGTCGATGGTGAAGGGCCTTTCTGTCGGGAAGAGCAATAGACCTTGAGCGGCATCGACGACATTATTGTACCAATTAACACTGGCGGAAAGCTTTAGGAAGTTATCAATATTTTGATCCAGTAGCACCTCAATGCCCGTATTGGAGCCACTTCCTACATTTTGATAGACCTTGTTGATGATATCATAATTGGGCTCAGATATATCAATGCTATACACCCGAGTAAAGGGATCGTCGATGATTCGATGATAGGTGGAAAAGAAGATGCTCCCCAAGTCCCAGATACGCTTGTAAGCCAACTCGAAAGTCTGGGTAAACTGAGGTCGTAGGTAAGGGTTACCCACTTTTAGCAATTCTGGGTCATCATATTTCGGAAAGATTCGCAATTGGGGCTCGCCCGGACGATCTACCCTACGATTGTAGAAGAGCGAAAGACTATTAAGTGGACTTAGCTTAAAGGTGAATCGAACATTAGGATACACCTCAAAATAATCGTAGGCATCGTTCTCGGGATAGTAGGTGTTTTCGGGAGCAATATCGTAGAATACGTCCGTTTGTTCAATTCTCAATCCTCCTTCGATATCAAAACTCTGCTTTTCCAAGATGTAGTTAAAGTAGCCCGCCCAAATGTTTTCTCCCCAGTCCGACCACTCCCCTAGTCCCAGGTAAATGACGGACTGCGGCCCGCGATTTATCTCATAGGTCACCGGGAGGGTTCGAAATTGAACCCTGGCCCCTAACTCCAGCCGACCGCTTCTCAATGGCTTGACATAATCTCCCGTAAAATAGGTGGTATGTTCCGTCGCGATGAGGTGGGTCATATCATTGGCTTGCCGGATGGCCGAGCTATCGTTCAGGAAATAAGATTCGTCTTCCCAACCTCGGGAATATTGCGCTGCAAAATTCAACTGATGTCCCCCTTCCTGAAAACGGTGCTGGTAATCCATTCGGAAACTTAGAAAGCCCGTGACCTCCTCCTCCCTCCAATGCCAATAGCGACTGCGTTGCTCGTCGTTCAGACTGATATAAGGCACCTGAGCCGTATCCACATGACTTTCATAATCAAATATGGTGGAAAAGCGTAAGGTATTCCGTGGGTTCAACTCGTAATCGACTCCTCCTTTAATCACCGAATGAGTTTGGGTGCGATTTTCAGGAACTTGAGAGATGATATTACGTCCATCGAAGTATCGTCTGATCGTAAACTCGTTATTGGGTAGCTTTCGCTGGCGGATTACCTCAGCTTGCAAATAGCTATTGACCTTTCCATCACGGTAGTTTAAGCTGAAATTGGGAATGTATTTGGAATTGACATTGTATCGTCCTAGTTCCGTAGATAAATCTGACTTTCGGGTGGTCAATTCTCCTAAACCATAGGTAAAACCTATTGATCCATTGAAGCCGGTCTGCAGTTCTTTTTTGTAGATGATATTAATGATCCCCGCCATGCCGGCCGCATCGTACTTGGCAGAAGGGTTATTAATGATTTCAATCCGCTCAATATTGGCGGCGGGAATGTTATTGAGACCACGTTGGTTACCAAAACCCGTCATAGCCGATTGCTGGCCATCGATCAAAATGGCTACCTGATCACTTCCTCTGAGCAGAACCTTGCCTTCCTGATCAATGGAAATGCCTGGTAGCGCCCGCATAGCATCAGCTACCGATCCTCCCATTTGCGCCACCTGATCATCCATGTCAAAGGACTTCCGGCTTAGAGAAGCGTCGACGGTGGCGCGTTCAACTGTTACCGTTACTTCCTGCAGTTGTGTTGTGAGTTCTTTGAGAAACAGCTTACCAATGTCGTATACGTCATTCTTCTGACCGATGAGGATTGGCGTTTTCACCGTTTCAAACCCTAGGTAGGTGCAAGTGATAATGAAATTACCCCTTCGGTTCGTCTTTAAAGTAAAGCGTCCCTCCTCATCCGTTACTGTACCATTCAGGATGTTCTCCTCACCTGCCGCTTGTAGTGCTACGCTTACGAAAGCTAGTCCATCGTGCGTATCCATATCAAATAGCCGCCCTGAAATGGAGATATTACCTTGTGTGAGCCCGCTCACTGCCACGAGTACCACAAAAAGGAGGCTGAGAAATGTCTTCATAAGTCGGTTTAGTCTTGAACTGATTTAGCCAAATACCTCTATTGAATCTCAAGTATTATCTACAAAGTACAAATCTTAATGCTCTGCTTGGCAAACTTATAGGCTAGTTGAAAGACAAAAACGGAAAGAAAGAATAAACGGGGACAACAAGTCTGTACACCTCTTCCTATGGAATTGCTGAGTAAGGAAAAACTTCGACTTATTCCTGTCCTTTAATCTGCATCACGGCCTTGAACAATCGTTGCTTTTCTTTCTTTCGGAGTCCTTCGGTAGTTAAGGTACCAATGAAATCTAATCGATCTCTTCTTTTTGTCACTTTCGACAGTTCCCAAAGTTGCAGCTCACTAATATTGGCCAGGATTTGCTTACCAAGTTCAAGCAAGGCCGGCCGAATTTCTGTCTTCAGGTCACCAAAGTTTTTGTCCGGTTCAAATCCATTCCGTTTCCATTGTTCAAACCAATAGTGTTGGATTTGCTTGGCAGCTTCAATCTGCTGTTCAAAAAACATTCGAGTCGATATCGAATCTAGACCAAAGGTGCCCGCTTGATCCATGCTGCTTTGAATGACGACGGCTTCCCGTTCTAGATCCTCGATAGCTAGTTTGTGCTCCCATTTATAGGCCGCAACCGCCTTCATATAAGACAATCTTTCGTTGACCCGTTTGGCCAAATTTGCTAGAGATTTAGATGCTGTAAGATTTTGCTCTGAGGCTCGCATAGTCAGTGGCGGACTGATGACAACTAAAATCACAAAGAATGAAAATACTATGGAATTCCTCATTGGATATCTTTTAGGATCAAATAGATTGGTTTTTTTTTTGATCAGATGTTAAGAGGTGTAACTCCTTCGGCATACACAGATTTCGTTGACATGCATGTTATTACATTACGCCTTGTATTTATTTCTTCAATTATCTGGTACTACTAAAAGAATTTATACAAAGAACTGATTATAGATTCCGCAATGACACCTTTATATCATTCAATTCAATATTTAATTCATCTATTGACTTGATAGAGTCTAGTATAGGAACTTGAAAAAGCATTGTACTTGAATTACATCTCTCGAATAGAATTTTTTCTTTACAAAATATTACAAGGAATCTATCTCCGACTTCAACCTTTTTTCTCGAACCTGTGGGTAAATCCTTTGAAATTATAATACTTGACCCCGAACACCTTGCACTATCCGTATTTACCAAAAATTGGTATTCCGCATATTCAATATCATGATTCTCACGACCTCTAATTTTACTTATTTCCCCTATCGCAAACCCTCTATTAGAATTTAAGCAATTCATAGATTTAGAAAAAATATAGACATATACTGCTAAAATCACCCCCACAAGAATCATAACAAGCCACCCAAATCTAGCTTTCCCCCCAATCACTTCTATGTTCATAATGTATTTCAGGTTTTTCTCTTATCACTTAGCAAGTTAACAGCATTACCTCATTTGCCAGCATTTCTTTTATTCGTTACTCTGCCACAAATCAAGCCAAGCCCAATAATCAGTCCTAGGCAGCAGAAGAGAATATCAAACCCAGGAAACTAGAGACAGCGAACTTACTTGTTTGCCATGCCCTATCAAATGGCTAAGTTCGCGTATTCATTTTAGCCTTCGTTACATACTTTTTCACCTTTAAAATACAACCTTTGTATTTGGCAAAACAGCCTTAATCCTATCTTGCTCCGATTCAGAGAAATTATTCTCGCTAAGTTCTAAAACTGCCAAGTTCGACAGGCCCTCCAAATTTTCAGGCAGTTTAGTCAATTTGTTCTTTCTGAGCAGTAGCACCTTGAGGTTGGATAATTGCGTAAGTTGAGCAGTTAGGGCCTCCATTTCAATATTTGGATTATTGTCAAGCACCAATCCATTCAATTGTTTAAGCAAGCTTACCTCAGCGGGAATAGAGGTTATCTCGTTATCTGCTAATACCAGTATTTTCAGATTGGGCAGGTTTGATAATGCAGTAAATGCATTGATTAAATCCAAATTGGGATTGTCTGATAAATGCAGTTCTTCCAAAAGTCTTAGTTCCTCTATTTTCGATGGAATGGTTGTAATACCTAGTCCACTGAGATATAGCAAGTCGAGTTTTTGCACTTTTGAAAGTAAGCCCAAAGTTTCAACGAGATTCAGTTGCATATTACCTGAAAAGTCTATTTCTCTCAGCTTGGGCAAGGTCGCTAGGACTTTCGGCAATCCGCCAAAGTTATTGTTCCTCAGATTAACGACAGTGAGCTTGTTCAAGTTCTTTAATGCTGTCGGTAATGATTGTAAGTTGTTGTCCTGAACATTCAATAATTCTAAACTCAGGACTTGTCCTATACCTTTTGGGAGTTTATCAAGTTCACATCCAGTTAGGTAAAGGGATTCAAGTTTTGGGAGTTTATCGATATGCTGGCCGATGCTTGGTACATCTTCACAAGCCAAGTCAAGCCATTTAACTTTTTCAGCTTCTTTTAGTGCCGCTTCAAAGGAAGTAAATCGTTGGTTTGCTTGACCAATGCCTGTGAATTGGGAGAGTAGCATTATAGCTAATGCAAGCGATATTTTCATCGTGGGTGATAATTGTGTGCAACTCCCCAATGTACACAGCTTTTACTCTGATTTCAAACTCTGCAGCGGGTTCCTGGTAGCCGCTCTAATGGTATGAAAACTTATGGTCAGAAGACATATTAACACTACACCACACCAGCTTGCTACAAAAATCCACAAGGGAATGGTGGTCCTATACTCGAATCGTTGCAGCCAATCCCCCAAGGCATAATAGGAGATGGGACTCGCAAGTAGACAGGCGAGTAAGACCAATCCCACAAAGTCACTTGAAATCATCTTCCAAATCGTATAGATCGATGCCCCTAGCACCTTTCGGATACCAATTTCTTTTGTACGTTGCTCTGCAACGAATGAGGCCAAGCCAAACAGTCCTAAGCAACTGATAAAAATAGCAAGCCCGGCAAAAATCCCGGAAAGATGTGCTATTCGCTCTTCTGCCGCAAATTTCTGTTGATGCTCCTGATCCACAAATCGATAATCAAAGGGTATAGCAGGAAGGTATTCGCTAAACACGGTTTTAACGATTGCCAAGGCTTCCTCTGTGCTTTTATTCGGATTTAGCTTGATAGCCATGCAATCCAGGTGGTGGTCAGCAATGGTATAAATCGTGGGTTCAATAGACTGGAATGGGGAGACCCTTAAAATATCATTGATCACACCTATCACTTTCAGTTTTCGTACAGACTCTCCTTGTTGCTGGGTAATCATTTTGCCAATCGGGTCCTCAAGGGCCATATATTCAATAGCTGTTTTATTCAGGATACAGGCCGAAGAATCCGAAGCGTAGTTTATCGAAAAATCTCGCCCGTCCGCAATTTCCCAACTGGTTGTCTTACCGTAATCATGGGTCACCCGAATGGTCGCAAAATTAACCCGAGTATTGGGGTCCTTGCCTTCCCACTGAAAATTGTCATCATGAGAAAACACATTGGTCAAGGGGCTGCTCGCCTGGGACATTTCCTGGATAGCCTGTCTGCTTTTCAGTGCTGTTCGAAGTAGGTCAAATTGGCCGATAAAATCAGCTGAGTTACTCCAAATCATAATGGTATGGCTAGGGTCGTACCCCATTGGGCGATCCTTCGTAAACTGAATCTGTTGCTGTACCACTATGGTACTAATGATGAGGGCCACTGAAACCGTAAATTGGAGAATGACCAGCCCCTTTCTAAAAATAGAAGCTGACCTTCCGGCTTTGAAGGTTCCTTTCAGCACCTTGATGGGCTGAAAAGCAGAAAGGTAGAGCGCAGGATAACTCCCAGCCAACAAACCGGTAAGCCCTATAAAACCAATCGTCATTAGCCAAAAGGGCAAACTTGCGAAAGGCATTAAAATAGCTTTATCTGTCAACGCATTAAAGCCGGGGAGCGTCAAGATCACAATCCCGATGGCCAGTAGAGAAGAAAGAAAAACTACTAAAAATGACTCCAGCAAAAATTGCTGGATGAGTTGGCCTCTGGCCGAACCAATGGACTTCCGAATGCCTACTTCTCTCGACCTTTTTTCGGATTGCGCAGTGCTCAAATTCATAAAATTGATGCTGGCCAGAATTAAGACAAAAACACCAATTAACCCGAATAACCACACAAACTGAAGCCGCCCACCTGTATTCACCCCATTTTGCCATCTTGACTTTAAATGCCAGTCATCCATCGGATGCAGAAACAGTTCTGATCGATTATCCTTTTCCGCTGCGTTTACATGATTGTGCGCAATCAATCTAATTTTATCACTCACGACTTCGGCATCAGCCTGGTCACTCAACTGGACAAATAATTGAAAAGCATTGATATCCCAATTGTTCGTTTCACGGGCATTCCTCACCCATTCCTCTGAGGAAACAAAGAGCTCCCAAGGAGCAATAAATGCTAGCCCATGAAGACTGGAGCTTTTGGGAAAATCGCTATACACGCCGGTCACCATCACTTCCATTTCATTGTTGATCTTCATGGGCTTGCCCATGGCTCCCTCCTCTCCAAAAATTGTTTTGGCAGTAGATTCTGAAAGGATGATAGAGTTTGGGTTCGCTAAAACATCATTGGTTCCTTTTAGCATCTCCACTGAAAAGAAGGAGATGGCCTCTTTGCCCATGTAATTCCCGAGCTTCGTGAAGCTTTTATCCTCTGAGGACAGCACTTGTTCCTGTGGCCAAAAGGCGGTCACTAGCCCTTGAAAATCACTTCCATATCTAGCCCTCAATTCATCCTCTAGCGAAATAGGAATCGCAGGACTAGTCTCGATTTTCCCATCGGCTGTACGATGTTGCATCACTTGGGCAATCTGTGCGTGATTGCGGTGGATATCATTAAATGATAACTCGGCATGGATCCATAGACCGATCAACATTGTCACTGCCAAGCCCATGGCCAAGCCGCCAATATTTATAAATGAATAAGCTTTGTTTCGAACTAGGTTACGAAAAGCGATTTTGAGATAATTTCTGTACATCAGGAATCTATTGGGTTCAATCCATAATGGATATAAAGACAATTTCTTCCACGAATACTTCGCTTGTTGGAAATGGTTACAGTCGCAGAACTTTAGCGCGCCCCACTTCTACCAGGAAGCGATTGTTAATGAAATGTTGAAAGACTACCGGAATTCCGTTGTAAAAACCTATATTTTTTTCCCCATGAGGGTCTGAATTGCATTTCCACTCTGTATCAGCTTTCACGAAAGGCTTAGTTGTTATTTCGATGGATAAGGGCATCCACGAGATCCATGATTTGGAAAAGGAAGGAATGTCGGAAATCATTACTCACGGAAGTTTTTCCATTTGGGTAAATTACCATGCCTTTGGCTGTTTTTGTAAAAAACAGGGAGGGAAGGTATTTTTCCTTCCTTCTCCAATTTCTACTTGGAATTAGCCTACCTGTTATTTTTATTCGACGGTGAAAGCTATACTGAAATACAGTCGGCCGAGCAAGGGTTTGTAAATAATTTTGGTTCCGATGATTTTAATGGTTTAAAGAGGTTCACCTATATGCACATGGCCAAAATGAGCCTTAAGGAGTTGATCGCTATATTGCGCATGAGTACTTACGATTCGACTAAGTTTAAGAACCCCCTCCCTCGGTTGAAGCAGCTTATCACCCAGGTTAGTTTTGCCGAGCGTAATCGCCTGGCACAAACAATTCACCAGATCTGGAACATATATTTCACGCTGAACGAATCCTTTGATTTTGCTTATGAAATAGGAGGGATCTTGTACTATCAGGGGTTTTCCCGAGAGGCTTTGGAGTATTTTCCATATTCCATCAATCTATTTGGCCACACCGCGGATGTATACTACAATCGGGCGCTGTGCTATTACCAATTGCGGGGAGACTCGCTTTTTTTAAAACGCTGACGGAGGCAAAATTATCATTTCCGGCATTTAAGAAATTTGCATATCTGGACACACTGGACTTGGAGGCAGATTAGACCCGGTTGGCGCTACAGGGTTAACCGACTGTGATCAGGCAAGTGAACTCTTTGTTATCCTAGCTTGTTCTATTGTATGTTGGCCTCAAGTAGGCCCACAATTTCTACCGACATTAACATCATTTGACAAGTAGATTTTCTCTTCTCTCCTTACAGATTGTAAGAATCAGAATTTTCCTGTTGAGTTTTATTATTGTTAGAAATGCCTTTTTAGGTTAGATATAATTCTGTATGCACTCTATGGTGTGTTTACACGGGAGTGCTATGGAAACCACACCTAAAGAAGGGAAACCAATTTTTCTAATTTAATTTTTTTTTAATGAACATTTTTGTTGCAAAACTCGACTTTGACACTCAAAACGAGGACCTTATTAATGCCTTTACACCATACGGCGAAGTAGCTTCAGCCAATGTCATTATGGATAAATCCACAGGGCGTTCTAAAGGATTTGGCTTCGTTGAAATGCAGAATGAGGAAGAAGCCCAAAGGGCTATTGAAGCATTGAACGACACTGAACTGCAAGGCAGGACTATCGTCGTCAAGAAAGCAGAGCCACGTAAGGAGAGAAAACCTCGAGGAGATAGATGGTAATCCTGGAACGTGTTTAAAAACTACAATAAGGGCTATTGGGGGCAAATTTGCTCCTGTACTTCGTTAAAAATCCT
>CAJXPD010000383.1 GCA_913057785.1 uncultured Lewinella sp.
TAGGGTGATCGTCGTCTTCGTCGTAAAAGGGCCCTTCACCATTGTTGGTGATCTGTATGGAGCGGCGCTCAGCCTGAGGGCTTGTGTACCAGGCTGTATCCACCGAATTGTACCACAAGGCGTATTTACCTTTCGGTGAAAGCTGGGCTCTACCCTTCATTTCTTTTTCAATCAAGGTCTTGGCTCCCGTCTGCACATTAATCCAATATAAGTCACGGTAACTTGGGCCCGCTTCCCAGGAGGTGCTCTTACGATAAGGTAAATCATTGTAGGAAAGCGCGTAGGTGGCATTACCTTCATCTCCGGTACTTACGCTCGGCGTCAATTTATCTCCTAATTGGGCAAATTGACCACTGGCCACATCCAAAACGCTTAAATAAGTACGTCTCTTTTCTCGGTTCAATTGTACTTTTTGCTGTGTATACAGAGTAGGATCTGTATAGCTCCACACTTCAACTACTGCTTTTTCTTCTTTCAGGAGCGTAGTGTCTGCTTGGGGTGGCTTCGGAGCTGTTCCAAAGAACAACTTACCCCCGTCCTTCGAAAAGCGCAAAGCACCATTGCTACTGATCATCCAATCCTCAGCTAAGAAGGAAGCTTCTCCATCTGCAATCAATTGAGCTGAATCCTGACTGGTTTTCCAGTGGAAGAGTTCGAAAGGCCTGATTTCAGCTTTAGTAGTGTCTCGATCACCAATAAAGGCCACTTGTTTTCCATCATCCGCGATGCTCAACTGGGTATATTTACCTTTTTGCGTGATTAAGGATTGGCTTCGGAAGCGGTCGAGGTGATACAGGTAGACACCATTCTTTAGGGTAGAATCTTTGCCAGTAGTATGAAGCACCAAATTCTTACCTTCTTTGGCAAATAGGTAATTGTTGACGTAGGGAATACTGTCTTGTCTTCCGGTCTTGAAGTTATGTAGAATTAAAAGACTACCATTGGCTTTGCTTTCCTTCTTAACTTTTTTCCCACCTTTCATACTGCGGGCTTCCTTTTGAAAGGCTAGGTATCCTGCCCACTTTTCGGGAAGCTTAAAGGAAGCAACAGCTTCAATCTTAGTCAGTTCTCCCGTACTTAGGTTGTAAACTCCAAGGCTATCCTTGGTCTGATCGCTTTTCTTGACTTTATTCATCTTCTGGGCGCGTATGCTATCCACGACTGGCTTGATCTTAAAGACGAGGAAGCCGTTGTCGGCGGTGAATTGTCCGCCTGTGCTTCGAGGAAAGGCTTTGCGGGCTTCGGTTCGGGTATTATAGAGTTCTAAGCGTCCATCTCCGTCTTCTCGTGTCAAGTCATAGGCTATCCAATCCCCATTGTTGGAGATACTGCGTTGGCCGACAGTAAACCATTCGTTGAAAACCTCTGGTGTCATGATTTTTTTCTGGGCGCTTTGGCCGAATAGGAGCGTACTGGTAAGCAGGAATGCTAGGGCGATTTGGTATTTCATACTGTTCTGATTTTAATCACTCATCCGATGACTAGTCACCCGGTGGCTATTATGCTGTTTTCTGCCTCTTGAGTTTACTAAAGAACAGAAAACCAGATGATTATTGTTTTACTCACCCGGTGAGTAGTCACCCGGTGAATATGAGAAGCCTAAAGTACGGATTTTTTGCGCCAAGCCCCGCCCAATTGACGACTTAGCAGGATAAGGCAAATGAAACAGTAGGAGCTCTATAAAGAAAAAGCGCTGACTCTCGCCAACGCCCTTTAAAAAAACCTATTTCTAATAAAATACTTGCCTTACTGTTGATAAATGACTCTCCTGTTGATCACTTGTTCGGCATACCGCAGTTGTACGAGGTACATGCCCGAAGGCAACGAATTGCCATTCGAGTCATTACCATTCCATTGCCATTGGTGATCTCCGGCTTCCAGTGGCCCGTTGTAGAGCCTTCTAATTTGCCTCCCTTGGAGATCGTAGATGGTCAAGTTAACTTCTTGATTCTGCTCTAAATTAAAGGAGATTCTAGTTTCCTCCTGGAAAGGATTTGGGCTGAGCTGTAGATCTGGATTGCCTTCAAGTTGGTGGTTGGAAGCATGGGCCTCTGTAGCTATGGGGGGTACGTTTACCTGACTGTAACTACTGTTTTCGCCCGATATTTCTAACTCACTAAATATGGCTGATGCTTGATTGCCGGAGTTTTTGGAGTAGGTGATCAAGCCTAGCTCGATGCAGTCTTCAAAGTTGGGGAAGGTGATCGAGTGTGCCAAACGCCAATAGGAGCCATTGGTTGAGGTATAAGTCCTGAACTTATTACCTGAGCGCACAATTCTTAACCAATCTACACCAGATCGGGTTTTGCTTTTATAAGTAAGGTTACCACCTGTATTATATCGATATTCTGTACGTACTCTCGGCTTTAACTAAAGAGATTTTTTTCGCTCCTGGATCTGTGCTTTCCATCATGACTATTCCTGCTCTCGCATAAGGATTTACAGCATCTATCCGTACACTAATCTCGCCATCTCCACATAGCGTTTGACCGACGAAGGCTACCTCCCCGTTTGGGTAGCCGGTGCAATCTTCTGCCGTCAGGGTGAAGGTCTCTTGTTCTGGATCGAAGATGACTGATGTTTCCCCATCACAATCAATATTGGTTTCCGAAAGTCCACAAGGCAGGCCTGTGATTTCGACTGCTGCCACACAACTATTAATGTTACCGTTGGGGTCTATGCCCCTTACCTCTACTGTTACCGTCTGACCTACCGCATCACAGTCAATAACTGAAAGGCTTTGACTGAGGAAGGAAACCGTTCCGCAGGCATCAAATGAGGCGGCTGCATCAAAGATGCTTGAACTTGGAATTGCAAGTTCATCTTCTCCATTGAAAACAATGGTCACGTCTTTGCAAATGACTTCCGGGGCTTCTTCATCGCTAACTTCCAATCGAAAACTACAGAAGACTTTATGGTTGGAATCATCCTTAGCACGCCACTGGATTTCATATAGCCCCAATTCAAAAAATCCACTTTGATCGCTTGCCCAATCGGACCAGCTACTGATTGAGGTTCCATCAGGCATTATTTCTCGAAAGCGAGATTTTAGATTTTTGATGTCACAATTGTCAAATGGTGCGGCTTTAGGTAAGCTAATGTAGGCCCCACATTCCCCCTCATCCGTTGTTACTGATATATCCTGTGGGCAGGTTATTGTTGGCGGACTTGAATCTACTACAGTGATAGTTAGCTGGCAAGTGGCTATATTACCATGGATATCCACTACCGTTAGCGTTTCTTCTCTTTCGCCCAAATCTGCGCAAGCGAAATCTGTGTTACTAAGACTAAGGTTAGCAATTCCACAGGCGTCAGTAGAGCCATTGTTGACGGCCTCGACGCTTGTGTTGGCTTGGCCATTTTCGTCCAGTTCCACACTGATGTTTTGACAAAGGGCTGTTGGGGCGATTTTGTCCTCTATGGTGATGGAGGCTTCGCATGCACTAGGGTTTCCACTGGCATCGATTACCGTTAGTAACAGGGTTTGTACACCGATATCCGTACAATCAAAATGCTCTTTACTTAGACTCAGACTGGCAATCCCACAGTTGTCCGTAGAGCCATTGTTAAGGATGTCGGCGCTTATGCTTGCTTGGCCATCTTCATTAAGTTGTACACTTACATTTTGACAAAGGGCTACCGGGATAATCTTGTCCTCTAAAGTAACGGTGGCTTCACATGAGCTACTGTTACCACTGAGATCGATGACCGTTAATATGACCGTCTGTGTGCCAGTCTCCGCACAATCGAAGCTTCCTTGATTGAGGCTCAGATTGGCGATACCACAGGCGTCGGTGGAACCCATATTGATGGCTTCAGCCGTTGTACTCGCCAATCCGTCCTCGTCGACTTGTATGCTTACATTTTGACAAAGGGCTATAGGAGCAGTCTTGTCCTCTACGGTAACAACTGCGTTGCAAGTGCCGGAATTCCCGTCCTCGTCTTGAACTGTTAAGGTGAGTAGATTATCTCCTAGACTTTCGCAGTTGAAAGAAGTAATATCCGTGTCAAAGTCTAATGAGCCACAGGTGGCAAACGACTGATCATTGATCGCATCTTCAGAGATATGAGCGATGCCATTTTCATCCAATTGTATCGTGATATCCTTGCAGCCAACAGTAGGAGGGATTTCATTCTTTATGGTTAAGGTAATATCACAATAGGCCAGATTGCCATTGTAGTCCTCTACCATAATGGGGTAAAATTCTTCCGCTCCAATATTCTCACAGTCAAAGGTTCTAGTTAAACGATAATCATCGAAATAAAGATCAAAGATGCCGCAGTGGTCTGTGCTCCCATTATCGGCAAGACTTGCATCAATTGTCACTTGCCCGTCGGGTCCTAATGATGCCGTTATGTCTTTGCAGAGCGGAGTAGGGGGAATGTTATCTCGTAACCTGATTTTACCTTCACAACTGCTGCTACTGCCATCAGGGTGATTTGCTGTTAAGGTAACTTCACTGAAACCGACATCCTGGCAATCAAATTCAGTTTTTGATAAGCTGTATTGATTGTCAAAGCAAGACAAGAAGTCGGCAAGAAGAACTTGTTCTATGGATAGAAGGGCAAGCCCGTCTTCATCTAGCTGGATTTGGACGAGATCTGGTGTACACTGAACAGCTTGCATTGCTGGAGCTTCCACCGTGATCGTGGTTTGACAATTGGACTTTCTTCCAGTTGCATCCGTAACGACTAAGGCGGCTAGATGGTCTCCGATATCATTGCAATCAAAGCTTTGTGCATTCAATAAATTATCGGGTTCTATGCAGAATTCAGTGCTTTGTCCATAGCCAATATCATCACATTCTCCGTAGGCCAGCACATTACCATTCTGATCTGTCAACCGATAAAACTTTGGTACGTCAAAGCACCAGAATCCGTCACCATGGGAATCTTTCCAATTGAATAGATAACAGCCAGGCGCAATGGTGATTTCTTCCTGGAAGGAGGTTTCTGATGAATTGATCCCCGTCGAAGGAGAATCATGTGGATAACTTGGCCTTTCCGCAAAAACGGTATTCCCATCAAGACTAGTAATTGTCCAGCTAAGGTCAGCATTAAAACCCTCACTTTCGACTTGTAATTCCAAGTGACTTTGGCCAAATTGATAGCTGGAGATAACACCACCGCAAGGGTCGCTAGAGGACAGTTCAACCTGATTCGGATAAACGAGCCCTTGGCCTTGACTATTCAACTGGACAGACACGTCTTTACAGGAAACGATGGGAGCTAATTGATCTGCCGCTGAAACCGCAATGCTAATTGTAGCCGTACAGCTTTTACTATTCCCATAGTCATCTGTGGCGGTCACCTTCACATGTTCGGTTATGGTCTGCCCATTGGAGGTACAGTCATAACTAAAACCATTGTGATCTGCCGTTAGTGAGGCAGGGGTCGGGGAACAATTATCTGAATAAGAATCAATCAGGTCGGAGGCGCTAAAACTAACGTTACCATTCTCATTTGTAGATATAGTTGGGTTTTTGCAGCTGAGAGCGGGCGATACTTCGTCTTTTACGGTAAGATTTGCAGTACAGGTCGACCCATAGCCCGAAATAGTGCCAATCACTTCTAGAGTGATGGCTTGTGTCCCGATATCCGCGCAATCTAGTGTGGTTAATATTTCCTGACTTTGTACTTCCTCGACAAGTAGACCCTCTCCGGGGATAGTGGTAGTCGAACCAAAAGCCATGGGGAAATAGGCAAAAGCTTGGGTACCAGAAGAAGGCAAACTTACCTCTAGATCAATGCATACTGCTTTTGGGGCTGGGATAATCTTATATTTGACTCTTCCGTGCTCTGGGTTCCGAGTAGTTTCTCTTTCCAGGTACAGTTCCTCATCCTCATCCGTTGAAAAGTCAGGAGAAATATAGCTTCCTCCACCAGAGGTAGAAGTAACGGTATATCCTCCTCCACCGCTGCTTTCTGTAGCAATATTTTTTTTGCCTGGGGCTCCACTTCCAAAACCAAAGCCACCACTGGCCCGATCATCACAATTGCCATACATTCCTCCACCAGTTGGTTTGACTGGATTATCACGGACCTTTTTTCGTTGAGATCCTGGCCAGCCCATTTGCCCCGAACATTCGCATGGGGTCGGATAATGGTCAGAACCAGCAAAGTAGGATGCATCGGAATTATCATCCCATACGGATCCTGCCTGATGACAATGATATCGGTCCTGATAGACAGTTTGGTCATCATAGCAATAGGTTTCACTACCATAGGGATTATATGGGAGACCATTGTTATACACACATTGAACGACTTCACCAGGCTTCCCATGGATTTGGATGAGGCAGCAATCGGCCGCGCCGCCACCACCACCACCGGCCACGATCAGCAGGTTATACCCACTAGAGGGGTCAGGTTGGAAAAGGATACCTGTTCCTCCTCCTCCTCCGGCCTGGCTAGCGGTGACCGCCCATTCATCTTGTCCTTTTTCGCCGATAATAAGCAGAAGGGTGGCTCCGGGGGGTATCTGATTCGTGCCATGGCCAATTTCAAACCAGGCACCGATTATGGCTCCTTGCCCTCCTTCAGCTCTCAGGTCTGGCCCTTCGCGATAATTCTTTTTGATCCCACCATCTCCTCCTACTCCCTCGAGGTAAATACGCCCTCCGGTCATATCATCCGGTATTTTTAATTCTTGGACCTTATCGTTTGGGTTATAATTGATGGTATGGAATTCAGCATCTGGGGTCAGGAGCGTTTGAGCGTTTCCAGAGAGGAACCCAAAGAAAAAAATAAGGGATGGCCATAGTAGTTTTTTACCAAGTGTCTTTTGCATAACGAGAAATTGATAAGTAATTCTTGATGTTTTGGATAAGCCGAATAGAATACTTTAGGTATAAATAGATTAGGCGAAGAGAATAGGTGAGTGCGGCTTTGTTTATCGGAAACAAAGGTCGGTGGAAGGGAGCTAGACTAGATGGAATATATGCGCATGATCATGGAATATATGCGCATCGACTTAAAAATCCCCAGTAATACTGGGGCTTTCGCCAAATTGTTCGGAATAAGACTTAGAAAAATAGGAAGGATCTGAAAAGCCGACATCATAGGCGACTTCCTTTACGGAGAGGCTGGAGGTGAGTAATAAGTGCCGTGCTTTTTGCAAGCGCAAAGACCGTAGAAAGATGGCGGGCGACTGACCGGTGAGTGCTTTTACCTTTCGTCCTAATTGTGATCTACTGAGATGTAGGGCTTGACTTAAGGCATCCAGGTCAAATTGGGTATCCGTCATCTTTTCATCGAAGATTTCTTTCAAATGTTGTATAAAAGCATCCTCTTTATTAGGCTTGGAAGAAGGAAGAATATCTGTTTGGTCATTGTAAAGATCTCGGTACCGCAATTGTAGTTTTCGGCGAATTTGCAACAGGTTTTGCATTCGAACCAAGAGTTCTTCTTCATGAAAGGGTTTGGCTAGGTAATCATCCGCCCCATATTTTAGCCCGGCGATCCTGGATTCAACCCCTGCTTTGGCAGTAAGTAAAATGATCGGAATATGACTGGTACGCGCGTCTTCTTTTAGTGTTTCGCATAACTCAAACCCGTCCTTCTCCGGCATCATAACATCGCTGATGATTATGTCGGGGATTATTTCCAGTGCTACCGCTATCCCTAATTTGCCGTTCTCTGCTACAGCAAGCTGATATTTGGAACCCAAGCAAATCTGTAAATATTTAGCGATCTCAGGACTGTCTTCAACAACTAAGGCTAATGGCAGGTCACTACTTACTGCTCCATTTTCTAGTTTTGGACTTTCAGTCTTCGATGAACTTATTGGCGTACTTCCCTGCTCTACAGCTTTTGTGGCTTTAGCTCCGGCGGTGATGGGGAGTCTGACATAAAAGCGGGTTCCTTTACCCATCTCACTTTCTACGGTGATGGTACCCGCTAGTATCTTCACCAAGTCATGGGTTAGGGATAATCCAATTCCGGTACCGATTTCTGACTGTTGAAGATCGTTATTGGCACGAAAGAAGCGATCGAAGATAAAAGGCAGTTCTTCTGTAGGGATACCTGGCCCTGTATCCGTGACGTTTATCTGCAAATGAGATGCCGCTTCGTTATCAACCGCAGCCCACCTAGATATCTCCAAGCGTACTTGTCCTTTTTTTGGGGTGTATTTAATGGCATTTGCTACAAGATTAGACACGATTCGAGAGAGCTTTTGTTGGTCAAAGTCCATTAAGAGGCTGGACTCATTCGACAAGAATTCCAACTGCTGCTCCTTGCTATGGGCTAGGGCCTGAAATTGTCCTGTAAGGTTTTCAAGAAAAGGGACCACATCGCCGTATTGGAAATTGAGTTGTAACGCACCCGATTCCAGTTTTTGGAGCTCCAGCATTTGATTGATAAGGTCTAAAAGGTCCGAGCCATTTTTCCGGATCATACTTGCTCCCTCGTCCAACCATTTCTTTGGGTCTTTCTCGACTTGTTCGATCATACCTAAGATGATGGTTAGGGGCGTTCGAAACTCATGCGTAATATTGGCGTAAAGTCTACTTTTTATAGCGTCCAATGCCTTAATATTCTCGGCTTCTTGCCGTTCAAGTTGTCTGGATAACTGGAAACGATATAGCAGGAAAATAATAGCGGAGAGGATAGCTATATAGATGGCATAGGCCCAGCGGCTACGCCACCAGGGAGGGAATACTTTCACTTCAAGGAGGTTTATTGCTTGCGAGCTTAGGTTTTCAAGCGTTTTCACTCTAGCCCGGAATAGATAAGTGCGGGGAGATAGGTTAGTAAAATTGATTTGTAGGTTGTCGTCTACTGGAGTCCACTCATCATTCAAACCTACCAATTGATATTCATAGCGGTGATTTTGTTGCACCGATCTATTTAAGTCAGAAAGTGAAATATCTATCGATCGATAAGGGTAATGGAGCTTGATTTCCTTTTTTTCTGGATCGATAAAGTGATTAGTCATAGCGGACTCAGCTCCCTTCTCGGGATCACTTACCGTAATCGTATGGATGACAATGGATGGATTAAGACTGTCAAGCAATAATCGATCTGGCCTTACAGTTAACAGACCATCGGTGCTACCGAAATAGAGTCGATTGGAGCCCTTACTCTTCAGATAGGCTTTGGGTAGAAAGGACACGCTTGGCAATCCGTCTTGCAATCCCAAGGGTAGAAATGTCGTTTCTGAGCCTTCAGGTAGTTGCCGGGCTAGTCCGTTTTCCGTACTGAACCACAATACGCCAGCAGCATCTTCCAAGATTCCGTAGATCGTATTATCTGGTAAACCATCTTTCTCATAGTAGCGCTCAAAAGTCTGAGTGTC
>CAJXPD010000384.1 GCA_913057785.1 uncultured Lewinella sp.
TACATACTCAACCTGGCAAGACTTCGTCTATAACAGAGAGTCGCAGTCCTATCTACTTTGGACCTGCTCTCATACCTGGAAAAAAATCGCATTATTGGCAAACCTCCTATTCGTCGCAGTCCTATCTACTTTGGATGCACTCTCCTACATTTCAATTCTCTTATGTGCCCTAGGGCTCTTTGCGTCGCAGTCCTATCTAATCTGGATGCACTCTTCCCGATGTACCACAATCTCACCATGGAAATCGGGATGTCACCGCGTTCCACCTACTCAAATAATCGTCTAGACAACAGACTGTAGTCGCACCTGGTTGGCGGCTTGTCTGACAGTGTCCTACCTATAATGGATGTACTCTTCCCGATATACCACAATCCCACCATAGAAATCGGGATGTCACTTCGTTCCACCTACCAAGATAAAAACTAAAACAGATGCAGTCGCACCTGGCTGGCAGCTTGTCTGACAGTGTCCTATCCACTTTGGATGCACTCTCCTACCTTTCTTACAAAATTTTTATTGATAATGTAGAGGTCGCAGTCCTACCTATAATGGACATGCTCTCCTACCCAGGACGCAACGCTCCAATATTTTGGAACTTCCTCGTCGCAGTCCTACCTATAATGGACGTGCTCTCCTACCCTTAGCTCCCGAAAATCCGCTGAAAGCCCCGTAATTACTGGCTTTCCCATTTTAACACTTGTTATAGAAACGTTAAAAAATAAATAACAAGCTTTTGCTAATATGTTTTTAACACTTTTTTGCCTGTCACAAATCATGAGTTATTCTTTATAAAAAAGCTTTAAAAGCGACTTAATCAACTGGTTATCAACAAAATAAGCCAAAAACAGCTTTTGCAACACAATTGCAAAAACTTCATTTTGCACGTTTTTCTGATAGTGACTATTTCCGTTATATATTTCCTTCTATTTATCAATGGTTTATTTCGATGTTTTTCATTTCCTACTTAACATAACATTGGATTTGGCTCTCAAAAATTCGCAAATAATGGATTGTAACATCAAAAAAGTGATGGCTGTTTTTACACAATCAAAGTGCTTTTTTCGCCACTCAGTTCATCTTTGTCTAGCTCATTAAGGCCATATACTTTGATCTGTTGTATCTAGGCCGCAGTTACCGGCAAAATGATCAGACTCTTGTGGCTTGCCTTGTCTTTCATATATTGATGTATATGTAATTCCAACGCTGTCAAAGAACGCCATTCTACTCTTATCAAAAGAACACAGGGATGCTTATCCTGTCGCTGTCCTATCGACTTTGGACATGCTCTTCTCAATGTATCATAATCTCGCCTGAGAAATCGGAACGTCTCTTCATTCCGCCTACTAAGATAAAAACTAAAGTAACATCATACAGTCACACCTGACTGGCAATGTCCTAGTCTTCAGGGACATGCTCTTCCCAATAACCTTCCTCACACCTCCAAGATCGGGACTTCGCTGCCCTCAACCTACTAAAAACCAGAATAGATATCTGTAGTTGTAGGTGGTAGCCCACATTCCTAGAAATAAATTCGAGTCAGGACACCCTGTCAATAGAGGCTGATTACATGCTTATCGAACAACTGTAACATTGCCTTTCTTGAAATCTTCTTGCCCGCTGCGATATTTTATACGTGCCGTCCAGGGGTAGGCACCTTGGGAGACAGGCTGCCCCTGAAAAGTACCATCCCACCAGTCAATGGGTTCACCATTGAGCACCTGATTAAGGGTAGCCACCTTGTCTCCCCAGGGCGAGTAGATATTCAACTCATAAGATGCGATGCCTATCCCTTTAGGTTTGAAAACACCGATCTCTGAATTACCGAAATTTTGATCTGGACTTAGAGCTTTGGGAACAAAAAACGTATTAATTAACTCAAACTCCACAAGCTGTTGCGCCTTATCAACACATTGGAGGATCCCATTATTATCGTTGAAACTGTACAGACATACCGATACCGGTCCGTTGATATCATACTCATGTTCTGGATTTTCCTCATTGGACGTCTGACCATCCCCAAATTCCCATCGGAAATCAGTGGCATCGCGGCTTTCATTCACAAATCGAACATCTCCCAGAATATCCTGGCTCTCGTCCGTAATGGCAGTGAAACCCGCCTCAGGTGAATCATAAATCGTAATAGCACTAGAAACATGGAAAGTATCATGACAGTGTTGATCATAACTCGCAATCAAACTCAGGTCATACCTACCACTTTGGGTCAGTATCAAGGGAAAACTATCAGCCTTTATACCATTAACCAGCCAGCAATACTCATTAGATCCTGTACTAGTATTATTAATCGTAACAGTATCTCCTTCGCACAACTGGGTATTAGGTAAGTTGAATCCCGCTACTGTAAAGGGATACAAGGTGATCTCCTGTTGCACCGTATCGGCACAGGCATAGGCATTGGAAGCAATTAATTCAATAGCATAAGTACCCTCTTGTTCATACTCCACAAGTGGTGCGAAAAAAGTAGAAGTATCTCCATTGCCGAACCTCCATAAAAAATCGCTCCCAAATTGAGTAAGATTAATCAATTCAATATCCACTGGTACACCACAAGAATCAAAGGGTGCCACCTCAAATTCAGCCATGGCTCTAGGGAAAACATCGACAGTCATGACAAGAGTATCTGCTGGGCAGCCATTGCTATTTGCCGCCACCAGGGTAGCCGGGAAAGTCCCCGAATCTAAAAAGGTATGCACCTCCAAACTGTCCGCGCCTTGATTATTAAGGTCGAAATACCAGGATGTTATATCCGAGTTAATGGATAAATCCTGGAAAGGAACGGTGAAAGGTTGACAACCGCTGGTATCTATCCAATTCGCTTGTGCCGTTGGAGAAGGCAAGACCTCGAAATGGATATGCTGTGTATCTCGGCAGCCAAAAGGGCTAATGGAGATCAGTTCTATTTCTTGCTCCCCAACCGTATTAGCAGATATTCTCAGTTCGTCTTGCTGTTCAGCATACCAAGTATCATTGAGATACCATATACTATTCACATATCCTTCCGAGGTATTCCTAACCAGCAAGGTATCATGAAGCTGGCAAATCTCATCAGCTGAGATTGTATTACGACCCAGTGGGTTAGGATGTACCAGCAGATTGTTAATGGAGGTATCAGCAGCGCATTCATACTCATCATACACTCGCAGTTGCACCTCAAAAGTACCAGGTCTCAGGTAACGATACGTTGGATTTTGCATCTCACTCCCACCCTCTCCCTCACCAAAGTACCATTCATAATTTTGAGCTCTAATACTTTCATCTAGAAACTGTACCAGTCCTCCCTCGCATAATGCCAGAGAATCAACTTGAAAGCTGGCGATCGGCGGCTCTGGAATAAGAATGGTTTTAGTCAGAGTATCGGGACAATCATGGAACTCGGAATTAACGATCAAACTCACCGCATAAGTTCCATGGGACTGATATATATGGGTAGGATTCACTTGATCTGAAAAAGAGCCATCCCCAAACAGCCAGCGGCTAACTACTCCATTAGTAGACTGGTTGGTAAATTGTACGGGCTCACCAACACAGGCAAAGGAAGGTATATCAAATTCAATATTCGCTAGAGGGAAAACAGTAATGGTATCACTTTGTCTGATATCGGTACCACACAAAGAAGCATACTGAGTGATGACATATTGACCTGGCTTCGTGTACACATAGGTTGTATCCGCTGTATTTCCCGTACCTCCATCCCCGAAATCATAGGCAACAGTAGCCCCATTCGTTGCATAATTTCGTATTGTAACCGCCAGTGGTGGGCAACCACTTAAGGTATCGATCTCAAAAAAAGCATCCACATTATTCGGATATACCAGGATTTCCTTTTCCAGGAATCCCTGGCCACACTGATTAGATGCGAAAAGGGAGATGGTATAGGTAGAGACGCTATCATCAGGACTAGTATAAATCTGGGGAAGAGGATCTGCTAAGGTCGTTTCCATACCATTTCCAAAGTTCCAGAGAAAGCTATCAGGCATCCCCAGCGTAGCATTCACAAGAAAGACCGTATCAGGGGAGCACCCTTCATCATCATTGATACCAAAATCTACCAGAGGATAAGGGTGAACCAAGATATCCTTACTTTGTCTCAGCACCTCACAATCATTCGCAACAACCAACTCTAACGTAATCACAGAGTCCGTGAGGACACTATCCAAGATAATGTCAGGGCTTGCGTCGAATAGAGTATCAACACCATCGATGATCCAGAATTGCCTAACCCCTTCCCCGGAGCTCCCATTCACATACTGAATATGCAGCGGAGCACAGCCTTCCGTTGTTGATATGTCAAGTTCCAGGTTCGGGGGAGCAGTAACATCCACCTGTTGTCGCACCGTATCCGTACAACCAAAAGCCGTTCTAGCCACTAACATAATGGTCTGGGTCCCGGCTGTAGTATAAATATGACTGGGCGCTTCATCAGTCTTTGGGGGAGCATTTTCTTCAAAAAACCACTCGTATGAAACCGAGCCGGTACTAGTATTAATCAGATTGAACTCCTGGAACTGACAAGGCGAACCTGCCAATTCAAAGCTAGCCACGGGTAGAGGCTCTATCGTCAAAACCGTTTCTTTACAGGCCCTACAGTCAATTTCAGGCGCCTCAATACAATAAGTATAAGTATAGCTTGCCCCTTGTTCCAATTGAGTAATAGCGATCACACCATTAATAGTATCGGTCACTCCCTCACCAGACCAAGTTCCGCCAGTCGGTGAAAAGTTAGGTAAAGTGTAGTGATCTGAGGAATAACAAATACTGGTTGGCTGCGGCACCTGGAGATCATCAGCAAGGTCCACAATAGAGATATTTACCACGTCAGATTGTTCGCAAGTCGTACCCGCACCTAAAGTGTAGAAAAAAGAACAATCATTTTCGCCGCTATTGGTCAGGTTTACCTCACCAGTCTCCGCATTAATACTACAGTTAGGAGACGACCAAACACCACCAGCAGGACTAGCAGTTAAAGTCAAGGTACCATCCGTTAAGCAGACCGTTTCATCTTCAGGCAGTATGAGCGCGGGTTTCTCAGCTAATTCCAAGACAAACGAATCTCTCGCAGAACAGGCTCTGGCATTAAAATCAACATACAAAGTGTAAAAACCAGCTTCCATGTTGGCACCATTGAAGGTGCCAGCACTAGGATCGACGATCCCCTGACCGCTATAAGAAAAAGTACCTGTTTCACCTTGAGCATCAACAATGACAAGTGATCTCAGATCAACATTATCATCACCGATACAAACAAAGATAGTATCGCTTACCGATAAAATCGGCACCTCATCCACCGCCACATTAAGGTTTTTTACCACCTCGCAGCCATTATCATCCATCAAGGTGTAGACCACTGCATTATCGCCTACCATTGCCTCTGCAGGATTAAAAAGCCCCAGCTCGCCATCAATGACACCAGTCCCTTCAAATACTCCACCCGGTACCGACACAAATAACTGCCCAGTCTCATCCGTAACACAGAAAAAAGTATCGCGCACCTCCACATTTGCAGAAGCCACCACCTCGATTGTAGCAGTAGCTTCCGCGCTGCAAGCGTCATTTTCAATCACATAACGCATAGGATAAGAACTAGGAGCTAAAGCCCCCGGATCAAAAAGTCCCAAAGAATCATTGATGATACCTTCTCCTACCCATACCCCACCGGGGGGTGTGGCAATCAAAGTATCTACGCTAGATCCTTGGCAGTAGGGATTATTGAAAGGTTCTATCACGATCTCCTCATTAGCTTGAATAATCAGCAACGCACTATCTGTCACACTACCACATTCGTCAGACATCAAGGTAACCTCAATAGTATAGGTTCCTGGATCATCAACCGCAAAAGCAGGAAGGGGATTAGAAGAAGAAGACACCCGATTACCTTGGTCGTCTAGCAGGTTCCATTGCCAAGTATCAATATCCCCACCCGAAGCAAGAACCCTGGGATTAAAGTTGCTAATACTTTCGCAAGCAGCTTCATTCTCCCCAAGTTCAATGAAGGGCCCTTCTTGGATGCTAAAGCTAAAAGCATCTTCTGCAGGGCAATCGGGATTATCACTTAGGACATACTGAACCGTATAATCACCCGGAGCTAGGTTAGCAGGATTCAGTTGGTCATCCACAATAAAGTCGGCCACTACATTATTGTAGAAATAAGTTCCACCAGTAGCTGAAGGATTCAAGTCAATCAATCCAGCATTTTGGCAAATGATATTAGGAGAAGGATTAGGGACAGTTACCGTTTGAGTTTCGACCACATTTACGGCAACCGTCTCAGATCTATCCATACAAGGATCATTAGCACTCACCTCCAGGGTCATGGAACCACTTCGCTCAAAAGTGATACACCCAAAATCTAGTTGCGAGCTGGTAGATTGGGAAGCATTCTCAAACACCCACTGTACAGACTGGTAGTTACCGGAAACAGAAAAATTGTCACGTTCGAGCTCATCGAAACAGACCTCAATAGCATCACAACCACTAATATCCTGCAAGCCACTAATCGAAACAGGTTGGTAAACAAAGATCGTCTCAGAAGTAGATAATTCATCACAAACATTTCCATAGTTCAAAGTCACCGTGTACTCCCCTGCTGCCCTAAAAAACAAGACCAGTTCTTCCTGTACACGTAACAAGCTATCTACTGTATTCTCGGTAAAATCTTCATCCCTTAGACAAGTCTGTCCATTAGAATTAGGATCGACGAAGCACCAATCACCATTCATATCCGTGTAGGCAGGACTGATCTCCCAACTGAAAAAACCAGAAGGACCATCTGTGACCCATTCATTAGCAACAAGGCGAATCACTTCTTGATCCGGCATACAAAGCTGGCCACCATTGGCTGCCAATTCGATATTGGCTTCAGGAAAGCCAACTACTTCAATTGTCCTTTGGCGCACATCACTTCCACATTCATTAGTAGCCGTTAAACTAACCGTATAGCTACCCGGAGTAGAAAAACTAAACTCAGGATTAGGATCAGTAGAGTCAGTGACCCCATCAGCATCAAAATCCCAAGCATAGGAATCGGCATTACAGCTTTCATTAGTAAAAGTGATGGGATCATTGATACAGACTAAGGATTCACTACTAAACCGTGCCCTAGGTTTAAAGATAACGGTCAAAGGTTCTGCGGAATAGCGGCAACTCTCTCCTTCTGCACATTCCGGACTAGTTACGATTAAACGAACTTCTATATTTATGCGATCTGTGATACAAGCAATAGAATCGCTGACAGTATATTCGAACTCCAAAGGAATCGTATCCGTAAACACCTCTCGGATCAGCTCTTCCCCAGTCAATGTATTCGTTAAAATCCAAGTATAGGAATCAATATTGTCATAAGGATCAGATTCACCACTCCGGAGAGAGAATCTCTCCCCCTCACAGGCAACCGTGCGCGTCCCATCCAATTGCCAACTAGGATCAAGTGCACCGCAAGAATCATCATTACAGAAGTTACCTACTTGAGCAAAAGAAACCAAGTTGATCAGTAAAAAGCAGCATATAGCTAAACATTTAAATTGTCTCATAGCTTTATTTATTTATTCCTTGCAGCGGTGAAAACCAAATATTTTCGTACATGATCTTGTTTCGGAGGGATACAGGAGGGCAGTCTACTTTGGAAGAAGGAGTAGAAGCACATCCATCCTGCCTAAAAGTGTAAGACAAGGTAACTTGCAAGGTCTGCCCGAATACTTCCGAAAGACCTCCAATTCCATGCACATATTGGAAGCCCATATTAAACTGGGCATTAGGAGTAGAAAACGCCCGGAAATAGGTATTCATAATCAAGGACTTGCTATCGCTGCTAAAGTCTCTCAATTGGCCACTACCCACATACAGGCCCAGTCCATAGGCACGACGATAATTCACCTCTGCCCCCAGCTGAATATTAGTCAGCGAACTCTCTTGTAAAACCACCAAGCTAGGACGAAGTCCAAAATAATCCCGATAGGAACCCGTCAATGGAAACTCAGGTGCCAGGTAGAACGACCACTTATCGATCAAGCGGGTCTTTTCCTTTTCCAAGCGTAGAATGCTATCATAAGTTTTCCCTTCCAAGACATTGGTATAATTTTCCAGCGAGATCCCCCAGGTCAAAGACCATCTGTTGATGAATCCGCCAGTAACCCGATGAATAATACCTAACCCCATGGTTAAGCGAGAAAAGCCATTCCAGTCAGGCGGCACAAAGTCAGTGGTATTCGGGATACCAAACGCATCGGTGAGATTATACTTAGAATCAATTTGATCTGAAAAAGTCAAGCGCTCCCAATCGATAGTTTTCCGAGAGTATTGAAACTTAGTCCCTAGCCTCAGGTTGTGCTCAGTAGCACCGATATCAAAGGGGACAGTATACACGAAATTAAAGCCCGTGTGATGAGTAGCAAAGAGTCCTTCCCCCTCCCGATCAAAAATGTAGTACAAGCCTGCGTCTACTTTGACACAGGGCCAACTTTGTGTTACACTGATGCCAGTAGTAGCAAAATCCCCCACCTGATTAAGGTATTGCTCCTTACCCAGGACGGTAAAAGAAAGCGCTCCATTGATCCCTGCGAGTGCTGGATTGAGAAAGCCTCGAATCTGATTGGTCTCATAGAAAAAAGCATCCTGAGTCATACCAAATTGGAGGTAAAATAAGCAACAAAAAAACAATAGTCTTTCCTTCATATATATCATTTTTAGAGATAACGTAAAGCGAGAAATGCTGATACAGCCAACTATTGATCATAGCTAGTTACTGATCTGAAATTAATTGCTTGGGAAGGTCTATTTACAGAAATGAGATAGTTGTGACCAAAGAGCGCTAGCCTAAATTTCTTTTTGAATAAAGCTCAATTTAACACGATTACAATTAAGAAACAATATTAATTGAATTAATATAAACAACAGCAAGGAAGAGACCCAAAGCAGGCAATGTGATACACTAAGAACATGGCATACATCATCAAAAATGACTCAATTGAATTGGAGTAGCAGCTTGACTGACAAGGTCCTAATCTTGAGGGATATGCTCTAATGTAGAGGCTAGACCACAGAAGCCAGACATCTTGCCATTCCCATCGGGATTTCGCTGCGCTCAACCTACTAAATCCATGGACTATAAACAATACGATGTAGTCGCACCTGATTGGAAGCTTGTCTGACAATGTTCCCATCAGATTGGACTACCACTCCTACAAAGTACAAGCTAGCCCTAAAGAAGCTAAAAAGTCATGTCGCAGTCCCCTTCAGATTGGACTACCACTTCCCG
>CAJXPD010000385.1 GCA_913057785.1 uncultured Lewinella sp.
CATTTGGGCTCCAAAGAATGAATCGCAACTTGCATTAATTGTTAGGTTCACTGTCTTTTGTATTGCCCTTTATCGATACATGATATGATACGCCTTAGCAATGAACAATTATTGGCTTTGTTGGACTATCCTAGTCTGATACAAGCATTAGAACAAGCATTTCAGGCAGAAATTACGGTTCCGATGCGGCATCACCATGATTATCCGAACCCGTCGGCAGGCCTGGATTCTACGCTTTTGTTAATGCCAGCTTGGGATGATGGGCAGTTTGTAGGTTTGAAAATCGTGACGATTTCACCCAACAATAGCGTTCATCAACTACCGAGTATACAGGGAAGCTACACCTTGTTTGATCTTCCGACTGGGCGATCCATCCTAGAGATGGATGCCAAGGTATTGACAAACCTGCGGACTGCTGCCACTTCTGCGCTAGCTTCTCAGTATTTGTCTCGCCCAGATAGCAAGCATTTACTGATTATTGGAACGGGAAGCCTAGCTCCCTTTCTAGTTGCCGCCCACGCAAGTAATCGGCCAATCGACAAGGTTTCTGTCTGGGGAAGAACAGAGCAGAAAGCTCAGCGTGTTTTAGACACTTTGGACGGGAACTCCTACGACTTGCAGGTCGTTAGCAATCTGGAAGAGGCTATTCAAACTGCTGATATCATATCGGCGGCTACTATGAGTGTAGAGCCTTTGATTTATGGGAAGTGGTTGAAACCCGGGCAGCACTTAGATTTGGTGGGGTCTTATAAGTCAGATATGAGGGAAGCAGATGATGAAGTGATTCGAAGGAGCACGCTGTTCGTGGATACCTTTCAAGGCGCTACTAAGGAAAGCGGGGATTTAGCCATTCCGATCAAGACTGGCGTATGCCGACTCGAAGATATTCAGGCAGATCTTTTTGGGCTTTGTGGAGGGCAGCATCAGGGGCGGACAATTGAGGAAGAGATAACTTTCTTCAAATCTGTTGGCCATGCCTTAGAAGACTTGGCTGCAGCTAAGTTGGCTTATGAGAGGCACAAACAAAACTACTAGAAAGAACAAATTCTCATCAATATAGATATCGGAATGGGAGCTAGACCAGGATTGGCAACAATTTAGTCTAACATTCCTTAAATTCGGCCCTGTTTTTAAAAATCACCTTCTCTAGGCAGGCTCCGTTGAACAGCTTGGAGAACTAAAAATGAAAAATGGAAGATTTAAAATCGATTATATCCCAGGCATGGGACAATAGAGAACTCCTGAAAGAAGCTCAAACTCAGGAAGCCATTCGAGAAGTGATCAATCAACTAGATCTTGGTAAGCTACGCGTAGCGGAGCCAGATGGTGATGATTGGAAGGTAAATGACTGGGTAAAGAAGGCAGTGGTCATGTACTTCCCGATTCAGAAGATGGAAACCATTGAGGTAGGTGCTTTTGAGTTTCACGATAAAATCCCTTTGAAGCGCAACTATGCTGAAAAAGGAGTACGAGTTGTTCCTCATGCCATAGCACGTCATGGGGCCTTCCTTGAAGCAGGTGTGATTATGATGCCTAGTTATGTAAATATTGGAGCTTGGGTAGGCAGTGGTACTATGGTAGATACCTGGGCTACGGTAGGATCTTGTGGGCAGATTGGACGAAATGTGCATTTGAGCGGTGGTGTTGGAATTGGTGGGGTATTGGAGCCACTACAGGCAACGCCAACCATTATCGAAGATAACTGTTTCATCGGTTCAAGGTGTATTGTAGTAGAAGGAGTAAGAGTAGGAAAAGAATCGGTATTGGGAGCAAATGTAGTACTGACCAAATCCACCAGAATTATCGATGTAACGGGAGAAGAAGCGGTAACCTACCGTGGAGAAGTGCCTCCTCGATCAGTCGTTATTCCAGGTACTTATACGAAGTCTTTTCCCGCAGGTGATTACCAGGTGGCTTGTGCCTTAATTATCGGGCAAAGAAAGGAAAGCACAGATAAAAAAGTCTCTTTAAATGAGGCATTACGTGATTTTGATGTAGCGGTATAATGTTTAAGTGGTTAAGAAATTGGTTCACTGAGACACCACAAGAGCCAGATCCAATGAAGTATTTGATTGTAGGTTTAGGTAATATGGGCGTCAAGTATGATGACACGAGACACAACGTTGGTTTCGATGTAGTGGATGCTTTGGCTAAGGAACTCGATGCGGAGTGGAAGCATGAGCATCTCGGGGATATTGCGAAAGGGAAGCATAAAGGTCGAACTTTGGTATTACTGAAGCCATCAACTTACATGAATTTGAGTGGGAAGTCCGTTCGTTACTGGATGAACAAGGAAAAGATCAAAAAGGAAAACCTCTTGGTTATTGTAGATGATCTTAATCTTGATTTTGGAAAACAAAGACTTCGAGGTAAAGGGAGTGATGGTGGCCATAATGGCCTAAAGGATATCAATAATATGTGTGGTGGAAACAACTATGCCCGCCTTCGCTTTGGAATCGGAAACTCCTTCTCCAAGGGTAGGCAAGTCGATTTTGTATTGGGAGAATGGACGAGTGAAGAACGGGAAAAACTACCTGAACTGATTAAATATGCTGCAGATACCGCAAAGAGTTTTGCAGCTATTGGACTCAACTTTACCATGAACACCTTCAATAAGAAATGATGGTGTTCTGATGCCTAGTTAGGCTTGAACAGCTCCTAGAAAGAGTCTGTTTGTGCCTAGCTATTCAATCCCTGTATAGCCATTCTGAGCTCCTCTCGCCTATTAAGGTTTTCCTGTAATGCCGGGTTTAGGTGGTATCCCTTAGAAGCTTCGATCGCTTCATGTAGGTGAAATCTATCTTGAGATTGGCTATAAAACCATCCCTTCTTCAAACATAGATCGGCTAGGTACTCTTGCTCTGTTTGTCCTGGTGTGGGTATCAGAATCGCTCTTTTGCCCAGCATTGCCAGATCCATAATGCTACTGTATCCTGAGCGACACAAAATAAGATCTGCCTGTAGTAGAATGGCATTAAGATCTTTTCCGGAAGCAAATGGCCGAATAGTGATTTTCCCTTCCTTCTTTTCCACCGCTTTCACTTCTGCTTTCCCCTGAATCAGCAGTATTGGTAGATCTAATTCCTTTGCCTGCTTAATGATGAGTTGTTCAAATCGAGTGCGTTGGGGCTCTGGGCCGGAAAGGATGGCTACGATTGATTTCTTTTCCGCCGCATTTTCTTCCAGGTTTGGTACCATTCGAGATAGAATGCCCAGATAGCGATGGGGGGGATTGGGGATGGAGCGACTTAAGTCGCCAGCCAAGCGTGGTGCTTGATGCCGATCGGGAATCCAGTATTCATCAAACCGTTTGATCCCCCAATGATTAAATTGATTCACGAGGATGGAGAGCAAGGAAAATGGAGTTTTGATCCAGACTTGATGTGTGATGAAGATGCTCTTGATTTTGGAACTGAAGCAACCGAACCGATTATCAGAAATGACCAAATCAACTTGATTTTGGTTGACTAGGGTTCTGATCTGCTTGTGTTCTCGCAGGGCTGCAAATAGAACTTTGGGCCATTGCCAGGCCATATTCAAGATCATGTTTGAAGAGTCGTAGCGAATGTTGTAAGCCGGAAGTTCTATGTATTTTAGGTTCGGAAACTCTTTCTGCAGCAGTATTCCTGCCCTCCCATCAGCCGCTAAAGTTACCTGATGCCCATCAGCTAGTAGCTCAGAGATCAAGGGGATACAACGAGCGGCATGACCCAGCCCCCAGTTAAGGACGGCTACGAGAATCCTCTTTTTAGACGATGTAGCTGAGTACTGATGCATGGCCTTGATTGCTAAAGTTAAGCTAGGAATTTTGTATGTTTAAGCTGCTTAAAAAACCTTTCCTATGCAAGTATACGCCAAGCTATCTCTTTTTCTTCAACGTAGATCAATTCTGGCCATTTCTTTCCTTTTGATGATGTTGTTATTGGCGAGCTGCCGAGCAAGTGATTGTGGTTGCCCTATGTACTAAAAGTACCTAGAGCCAATGGCATTTTTCAATTCATTATCACGATTTTCGATATTATTGATCCTACTGGGAGGTTTATTATCCACAACACTTTCTAGTCAATCCAATGAAGATATACCATTAGCTCCTTCACCTACCGCTAACGGCGTATTCCTAGTTCCAAGTGGGTTTGGCCCGGAGAAAGGAGAACTATATTACCAGAATATTACGGTCTTCTTCAACCAATTTCAATACGGAGCTTCGGAGCAATTCAGCTTAGGTCTAAGTTTTGAATTATTGAGTCTATTTGCCGCTTTAGATAGCGCCCAATATCGACCCGGTTTCACGATCAGTCCGAAGGTTAGTGTCCCAATTGAAGATCAAGATGTACAGCTTGGGTTTGGGGCCATGTTTGTCGAAATCCCAGATACGGATGAATTCTTGGATCTGGGATTTGTGCTTGGTACAGCTACGTATGGACAAAAAGATAGACACATCAGTTTAGGCTTGGGGTTTGGATTGGTGGAAGGGGAGTTTTCTGTGCAACCCATCTATTTGTGCAGTGGGCAATATCGATTGACGAAGCGGTGGCACTTTATCTCGGAAAACATATGGATACCGGCGGCTGAATTGGGGATGTTCAACTTTGGATTTCGAGCACGTGGGCGCCAGATTCATTGGGATCTTGGCTTGATCGTATCAGGAGAGCGAGGCAAAAATTTTGACCGCTTTCCAATATTGGGAGTTGTTGTTCCGATTCCCTAGATTAGGACTTAATCACCAGTGGCCAAGACTTGTTGAGTATCTTCGGCAAAAGCATCGTTAGTAGCTAAGTCGAAAACAAAGCCACTGAATAATTTGCTGATCATCTTATGTTTTTTGGGCGAAAGCTCATTCATAAAGAGAACAACTTGTGCTTGATTCCCTCTTTTATCCTCCAAGTACAATATGGTATTTAGCAAATAACCGGTACTTCCTCCTTTATATCCAATACTTGAAAATTGTTGATCTAAGCCAGGGTTTTCCGCAAATGCCCATTCTTCGAACAGAAAACTGATCTGCTGCTCCATTTCTTTACCTAAGGCCTTTTTGTTCAACAGCAGCTCCGTTAGTTTGCCGTAGTCCTGAGCAGTAGCTTTCGAAAAACGATCGGACCATATCTTAAGCGATACTTGATCATTTACTGGTTGTTGTTCAAGCGATTCTTTGAATAGACTATTTCCTGATGTGAGTTTTTCCTGAATGGCTAGTACCCTTTCGGTATAAATAGCTGCTGAAAGGGTGTCCATTTGAGCTAGAAAGACCTTTTGGGGTAACTTTTCAATATTATGGCAGACTATCGCAGAGGCATTAAAGGGGAAAATAGCTTCGTGCGTAAGAAGATTTTTTTCCTGCAGCCAACTGTTGATGGCGGCTAACCCTAGGTATTCCATCAGGAAATCAGCATTGGTGTTGGCACTAAAGCGGACAGCGCCTTGTGCTATATACTTAAGAGAGACTTGCTCACTATCGATCCATCCTTCTTCTATTCCGGTTGCTTTCCAGGTTTGGTAGTTATCATCGTCGATATAAAACCTTTCCAAACTTTGAAGAGTAATTTTCTCCTCTACTTGCAGTAAGCCCTCAGCTGCTTGTTCAGCAAATACTAAGCCTATGACCATTTTTGAAAGACTAGCCAATGGAAGTTGGGTCTCGACATTTCTATTGATTACGACCTCTCCATTCTTGATCAAAAGAAGAGCACTGTCTTCCGGTTTCTCCAAAAGGTGACTAACTACAGGATGGTGTTTGAGCGTCTTTGGAATACCCACGAAGAAAGCTTGTAGACATCCGATAAGAAATACAATCGAGAGCAAACTATAATAGGGTAGAATCTTATTCATGAGCGTTCCTTTTTGTATAAAGGGGCCCAATCTTCTAAAAAGGTTGTGTAAACATAGCCATGATATCTACCCTAGAGGTTCGCTAAATATCCAGTAATGTCAGCCATATTACGTTTGACTCCTTGGTGTTTGTAGATGGATTTTTCCCCGATTCAGATTCATAGGGATAAATTCTGAATTGGTCGATTAGTCTTGATTTAGAGCGCAATCGCTTGAGGAAGTCCCGGCATTTCTTGCCATTTTCAAAGCATAAAGTGACAAAAAAATAGCTATGAAAGACATTGTTCTTGTAATTCCGGAAGGAGAAACCAGTGCCGTGGCAATCACGGGCATTACTATGGTTTTTGATGTAGCCAATATGATTGCTGGTCCTGTTTTTAATGTACGCGTGGCTAGTCATATGGAAGCATCCGAAGTTCACTTGGGTAGATATGGAGTAAAGATCGATGCACATTTGGATGATATAAAGCAGACTGACTTGGTTATCATCCCGCCCCTAAATCGGCAGCAGAAGCTTGGAGTGAAACAGAATGAACCGCTAGTTAGCTGGCTACTAAAGATGCGACAGGATCATCAGGTGGAATTGGGAAGTGTTTGCACCGGGGCTTATTTTTTGGCAGCGACGGGTTTGCTAGATAATAAAGAGGCCTCTTCACACTGGGCTTGGATCGATGAACTCAAGCTGATGTATCCAAAGGTGAAATGGGTACCTGAATGCATCATTACGGATACGGATGGTTTGTACACATCAGGAGGAACTTTTTCTTCTTTTAACCTCATCCTATACTTGGTCGAAAAGTTTATCAGTAAGGAAGTCGCCATCCGTATTTCAAAAGAATTAGAAATCGACTATGGCAGATCATCCCAGTTACCCTTTATGATTTTTAGAAACCAAAAGAATCATGCAGATCAGCAGATATTGCAGGTGCAACAATTCATGGAGGAGAATTACGATTCTGCTTTGAAGCTAGATGAGTTATCCCGTCGATTTGGTATGAGTCGTAGAAACCTTATCAGGCGATTTAAGACGGCCACCGGAAATACACCCAGAACTTATATTCAACGCTTGCGGATAGAAGAGGCGAAACGGATCTTGGAAAGCTCGGAAAGTAATATAAGTCAAACCATGTTCGCGGTTGGTTATACCGATGTGAACACCTTCCGGGATCTATTCCAGCGATACACTGGTTTTCTACCTAGCCAGTATCGTCGGAAATTTGGCCCAAGCTTGGGCGGCTTGGTATCCGCTCAAAGCAATTCCTAGACATAGGGGTCAAACATCGTAGTAGAAAGCATTGCGAAGTAATTCCAAGCTTTGAGGGATTGCCTCTTTAACAGCAGCTTTACCCTCAAACTCTAGAGATATGTAGCCACGATAGTTTACTGCTCTCATGATTTCTCCAATCCTTGGGTAGTCCAAGTCAAGGGTATACCACTTACCTTCTCCGAAGTAGGTTTTAGCTTGTACTAGAATAGTTTGAGGTGCCAATACCTCCAGTTGATCGTAAGGATTTTCCAAAAAGTTTCCAGTATCCAAGGTAACTAGAAGCCAAGGAGAATCAATTTCATCAACAATTCTCTTTACTCCATCTGCTGTTCTTCCAAGACCCCAGTGATTTTCTAGACCTAAGACTACCCCACATTCTTCAGCTTTAGGTATACACTTTTCGATGGAATCAATCACCCATTTAAAGCCATCTTCATCCTCGTATCCATCCAAAGGAGGTTCTATCCCTCGATTGGCCATTAGATCATCAAAAGATTTGCTAGTTCCCCACCTCCCCGTATTTAGCCGCATGGTCGGAATACCCAACTGATAGGCCAATTCAATCTGGTGAATAGTTTTGTCAATGTTTTCTTGCCTTTTCGAAGGATCAGGCGAAAGAAAGCCCTGGTGAGTAGAAAAACCCATGAGGTCAAGCCCCGCGTGGAAAGCTCTCTTTTTTAACTGATGCAGATAAGATCTTTCTTCAGAGGTCATCTGCACAAGCAAAAGTTCTATCCCATCGAATCCTAATCTTGCCGCTTCGTCAATACAGGATTCAATTGGCGTATCCTCTTTTGGGCCATTGAACTGCCAAAAGGAATAAGTGGAAATTCCTATGGGATTGTTTCGTACCTTTGAACCGTTCGATAACTCATCTGTTTGAATTTCTGACGGGCTGGTGTCTGTGTTGCAAGCGAGAATTGAAAGCGGTAAGACTGTTGCAGCTTGTTGGATAAAGTTTCTCCTCTTCATTAATACTTGTTTTAGCGGGTATTATTTCGTTGACCCAAGTCGGAATGTTGGAAAGCCATGAAAGCGGCGGTTGATAACCCCCGCCTTATCGTTATCACTTAGGTAGTAGATGGCAACTTTTTGAGACATTCCCGTTTAGGCATAAACTTCAAGAATAATGTAATAAATTTGTCGGCAAAATTTGCAGAATTATGAAAAACATCGTCAAAGGATTAGCCTTTTTACTTTGCTTCTTTGTATTTGCTTGCGGGCCTTCCTCCCAGTCTGAACAAGGAGGCGAAGCAGATCAAACAGAAGAAACTGAAACTACTACTACAGACACTACAGAGGAACCCAAAGAAGATAAGTCAAGCCGCCCAAGTCCTCCGAAGGAAGCGATTGGGCAGATTGGAGGCATAGATATCAAAATTGATTACAGCAGTCCCGCAGTAAAAGGACGTACCATTTGGGGTGATCTTGAACCATATGGGGAAGTATGGAGAACAGGTGCAAATGAAGCTACCACCATCGAAGTGTCCCAAGATGTCACCATCGAGGGCCAGACCCTTCCTGCTGGTAGATATGCGCTTTTCACTATCCCTAATAAGGACAAGTGGACGGTAATCTTCAATACGGAAGCAGATCAGTGGGGTGACTACAACTACGATGAGGAAAAAGATGCCTTGCGTGTGGAAGTTGTTCCTTCAGCTCTCGAAGAGCAGATCGAACGATTGGAGTTCATGGTAAGAGAAGGAGATGTTGCCTTACGTTGGGATCTTTTGGAGGTAGCCTTCAAAGTAGGTGCTGCAGGATAAACTGATTTGCAGTCTAAGCAATATGAATGTCCTTGTCTCAAGTTGGAGGCAAGGACATTTTTTATGCTCGAAACTATAAATTCTGTATTTCAAGCAAGTCATTGGTCCTCTAGGATAGAAAAGTCTGAGCTACTTCCCTACTAAATGCTTCCAGATGATTAGCTTTAGGGAACGCATTTTGATACCAAACGAAACCAACATGAGTAAGCTTTATACCTTTCTCTTTCTGCTCACTTTCTTGAGCATCTCTGCAAGTGCACAACGGATAGATAATGATTTTTCAAGAGATCTACATTGGCGTAATATAGGACCTGCTAATATGATGGGTCGTATCGCAGCGGTAGATGCCCTT
>CAJXPD010000386.1 GCA_913057785.1 uncultured Lewinella sp.
GTACATCCTTTTAAACTTGGCCGGAATGTTCCAACATTTCTTCAAAATCGCCCTTCGTCGACTTTTTATTGACAAGACCTTTTCCCTGATCAATTTAATTGGATTAATCATTGGGATTTCGTCCGTTTTTCTACTCTCAAAATACGTTGGATTTCATCTCAGCACGGATAATTTCCAGGAAAGCAAGAGAAACCTATTTGCCATTCATCAAACCTTGACAGGTGAAGAAGGGAAAGCAAACCGATCAGAAAGTACTTATCATGAAGTAGCTCCCCTATCTAAGAATCAGTTTCCAGAGGTGAGCGCTATGAGTCGGTATCTAATTGCCGGTGAGACGCTAATCTCCACCACCAATAACGCAGGGAAACACCTCCGCTTCAATGAATCTGGTGTAGTCGAAGTAGATCCTGATTTTATCCGCATGTTCACCTTCCAGTTCTTAGAAGGCGATCCACAGCAGGCACTAGACGAACCAAATAGCATTGTCTTATCGGCATCGATAGCAAAGAAGTACTTTAACGAAGCCAGTCCTCTGGGTCAAACAATAACCACTAAAAAACGCTGGGGGCAAGAAGAAAACTGGACCATTACAGGTGTTGTCAAAGACTATCCGAAGAATTCCAGCTTCCAGTTTAACTTTCTCCAATCGCTGTCAGGGAAAAACCTGGAAGAGCGAGACCAGGGCGGCTGGTCCTACCCTACTTTCAAAAGCTATTTACTATTGGACAAGACCTCCAGTGCCAAGCCATTGTCTGAGAAAATGAAGACTATGATCCTCGGGATGGAGGTATTGAAGGCCAGAAAAGAAAGTATAGATTTTCACTTGGTGGCTCTAACCGACGAAACAAGCCTAAGCAGTAGTCAAAAACTACTGATCTTGGTGGGGTTGGTCTTACTCTTAATTACATGGATCAACTACACCAATCTAAGTGGGGCTAAATCTTTGGCTCGAGGTAAGGAATTTGGACTCAGAAGGGTATTGGGATCTAATAACGCACAATTGATAAAGCAATTCTTATCCGAAGCATTGATCATTTACGCCATAGCCATAGCGGCAATTATAACATTGGTCTCTGCGGTCTATCCCTTGCTCTTTGATTTATCGGGTGGTCAGATGCTCCCCATACTAGAATGGAATACCCCCATCAACCTCGCGTTCTTAAGTCTAATACTAGTGGGGGCCATCCTTTCATCGGCCTTTCCATCATTTTCCGTATCACACATACCTGTTCTTGGGCTGCTGAAAGGCAGCAATAAGGCCAGCTTAAAATCTCCGGGCTTTCGAAACTCTTTGGTGGTTTTCCAATTCACTATTTCTATCATCATGTTGATTGGTATTGCTACTATTTATAAACAAATGCGATTCATTAGCAATCAGGAAATTGGTTTTGAAAAGGACCAAATCTTGATTCTAAAAAGTCCAAAAGACAGATGGTATGGTAAGGCAGAGCGTATGAATAGTCTCAAGAATGAGCTCAAGGGACAGTCATTCTCACAGTCCGTGACCTCATCCACCACGGTCCCTCTCTGGTGGCCTGGGTCACCAACCGATTTTCAGATTGGCGGCAAACATGGATCAACCAGATGTGTTCTCATTGGCATCGATGACTCCTATTTCGAATGTTACGCGCTAGAGGTAGTGGCCGGAGAAGCTTTCAAAGCTGGGCAATTCCAATCCAATGGTAGAGGTGTAGTAGTTAATGAGAAAGCCACCAAAGCAATGGGATTTGCGGACCCTAGCGACGCCTTGCACCTAAAGTTGCGCAACCAAAAAACTGATCAGGAACAGGAAATCGTGGGCGTAGTTAAAGACCACCATCATGAGTCTTTAAGAAAGGATATAAAGCCTCAGGTTTTCGAGTATAATCCATCGATTGGGTTCGTTTCCATCCATCTTAATCTAGGTAAACAACCAAGCCTTGCAAAACTTTCTAACGTGGTGGCTAGCACCCAAAATGTATGGCAGGAAATCTATCCAGATCAAGCTTTCGATTACTATTTTCTGGATGAACGCTTTAACGATATCTATGAAAGGGAAAGAGTGCTTCAGCGCGTCTTTTTAGCCTTTACTATCATTTCGGTCATGGTCACTTTCCTAGGTGTCTTTGGTTTATCCATCTTCATTTCCTTACGGCGAAGAAAAGAAATTGGAATCAGAAAGACACTCGGAGCCAAACCCGCGCAAATCCTTCTGTTGTTTTCCAATACCTTCATCAAGAGGACAATACTATCTATCCTGATTGGAACCCCAATTGCCTACTACATTTTGACCAAGTGGCTATCAAGTTTTCATTATCGGACTTCCTTGGATCTCTGGACCTTCCTACTTCCTAGTGTTATTCTAATAGCTCTTGTCCTGATGGCGCTTAGTTTTGAAGGATTAAAGCTGGCAAATACCAATCCAATAGATATCTTGAAGGAAGAGTAGTGCAAACTCCCTTGATCCGTGGCAGTGCACGCTCATATAATCAACACCTATAGAAGCCCGCTTGCTACTAAGGCTTGATCTATTCGACCACGTTCCGAAGCATCCAAGGGTTGAAAGGGTGGCCGCACAAAATCGTGTTTTCGTAGACCGAGTTGCTTGAGTGCATACATCATACGAATATGGCCGTTCTGCCCTGGACGATAAAAGACCTGCGTCAAAGGAAAGAGTCGATCACTGATTTTTCTGGCCGTCTTCAGGTCTGAGCGTTCAACCGCTTCAGCAAGGGCCACATGCAGATCAGCCGTTATACTTCCCATTCCAGACAAAATCCCATCAGCCCCAATCGCCAAATCGGCTAGCAGCCATGTACTATGAGTGGACCAAACGGCAATATTTCGTTCCAGGGCTCGCAATGAGCGAAGGTTTTTTTCAAAGGTTGCGGGATCTTTACTGCCTTCCTTGATGCCTATCACCGGAAAAGAACTGGCTAAGCGCACTAGGACCTCTGTTTCATAGCGCGTTTGATAAATGACCACGGGTAAGCTACTGGCTTCGCAGGTCTCTTCGAATCGGCGTTTGGCCATCTTCCACGAATAGCCTTCCTTCTTGGAAGGGGGCATGATCGTGATGGCCTGCACACCTTCCGCCTCCGCATCTTCCGCCAATGGCGCCAACTTGCTAATAGATTTCGATTCCCGCAAAGCAGCGATGATGGGCACTTTACCATCAACTACATCTATAGCCTCGCTCAGCAACTTCCGGCGTTCGGCTCGCGTCAAGGACTTGTCCAATCCTGAACCACCGTTTACCATGATCGCGGACACCCCTCTAACCGCCGCTAAAGCACTAATGTGTCGCCTAAAATCATCATAATCAATCTTCCCCTCTTGATCAAAAGAACTTAGAGCCGCAGGGATTACAGCTTTGCGGGGTACTGAAAGGTCTTTTAGAGGAATGGCAGATGAGACTCCTACAGTAGCAGTGGTCTGATCAGGTAGTAGCGTGAGCATACCTGCCCCCATAGAGAGCAAGAACTGTTTCCGATTCATATGAATAAGTTGGTTTTTAGAAAAAATTGCAAGACTAAAATAACACTAAAGCAGCGTTTTCTAATGCTCTGAGCCCTGACCAAACTGAGGAAGGGAATCTCTCTATGCCCAAATTGGCTAGGAATCTAGTAGCTATTGTATATTAGCCATCTTTGAAATAAGGCAATAAAATGGATCAATGAAACTAGACAAAAAGCTCAAGCAATTACCACTAGTAAAGACTAAACCCACCTCATTAGACCACTTGTTTGGTGAGCAAGATCTACAAACGATGTGGGTCGCCGATTCAGATTTTCAAATTGCTGCTCCCATCCAGCAAGCACTAATGGAGCGCATTACTGATGCTGGCTTTGGATACGAATACAAACCCGCGTCTCTCTTCGAGGCACAGCGAGCTTGGTATAAAAAACACTATGGAGTAAATCTAGTGCATGAAGAGCTTTTGTACAGTCCCAGTATTCCAACTACCCTAACCTTCGTCATGGAAGAGCTGACCGCTCCCGGCGATGGCATCATTATTCAGCCGCCCGTATGGAATGATTTCAGAAATATCATTCGACGCACCAAACGCAAAGTAGAAAAGAACGTCCTCCGACTAGCAGCCAGCAGATACGAAATCGATTTTGAGGACCTGGAAGAAAAAGCGAGTGCTCCTGCTAACAAGGCGTTGATCATTTGCAACCCACACAATCCAGTTGGACGAGTATGGACTAGAGCGGAACTAAGCCGAATTGTCGACATTTGTCGACGGCACGATTTACTGTTGATTTCAGATGAAATTCATAAGGATGTCGTACTCTTTGGTCACTCCTTTACCTCTATGTTGCACTACGCTAACAAATGGGACAAACTAGTCATCTGTACTTCAGAAGCCAAGAGCTTCAATCTCCCTGGCATCTTGGATTCTCTCGCTATTATCCCTAATGAAAGTCTTCGCAAGACCATAGTGGATACCCTAAAAAAGTATCACTTAGGAAGAACGAATGCACTGTCCAGGGTTGCCCTGGAAACCGCCTATCGGCAAGGGGAAGCTTGGCTGTTGGAGTTGCGAAAGATCATTGAAGATAACGTCTTGATCATTGAAGAAGAATTACATCATGCTAGGTCCCCCATTAAACTAATCAAACCCGAAGGCACCTTTCAGGTCTGGTTAGATTTCCGGGCCATCTTCAGTGACACTAAAATCATGTTCAAGCAGGTTACTCAAAACAGCAAGGTAGCCCTGAATGCTGGACACTGGTACGGCCGCGAAGGAGCTTTGTTTATGCGCATGAATATTGCCACGACGGGGGAGCAGGTACGGCAAGGGATTCGGAAGGTGATTGGAGCGGTTGGGTAGTCGTTTTAGCACTTTACTGACTCATCAGCAAGGATAAGTTTGAATCTTGATCCCAAGTGAAGTTATTGTCTAATTTAATAGCATCGCAATAAGTTTGATTCTAGCATAAAAACTCCTATATTGATAACTATTAATACATGCTTTGGTACCAGGACTTCTTCTGTGTGCCAAGTCCCCCCAAACGAGCGTCTCTCTGTGTGTATTCACCCTTTTGATGTCCACCCTTAAAGAACATGTTTGATTAGGTCTCAAATACCTTCGAGCAGCGAGCCTGGTTTTAGATTACCATAGATTTGCCTACCGTCAAAGGCAGGTTATCCGCCGAATTGCTGACTGCTGACTGACTTAGGTCGAATAGCCAGGACTGGCTTAGTCAACCTAATCAAACATGTACCAAGACTGTCCCCCCTTGTTTTTATTTACTAATTGCATTCTATTCACCATGAAGCAAGCATTAAACCCCTATTGGCGCCAGATGGCCGTCCTTTTAGTTATTTTATTCCCATTACTCAATGTGTCAACTATAGCAGCACAGCCCACAGGATTTTCTGACGAAGTGTTCTTGGGCGGATGGTCCCAGGTCGTCGGATTCACCTGGGATGATAATGGACGCATGTACGTTTGGGAAAAATCAGGTAAAATTTGGATCGTGGATAATGGGATTAAACAATCAACACCCATGCTGGATATCAGTGAAGAAGTCGGCGACTGGCGAGATTTCGGCATGTTGGGGGTAGCCCTTGATCCTAATTTCCTTAGCAATGGCTATGTCTATCTCTTATACGTTGTAGATCGGCATCATCTGATGAATTTTGGCACCTCTAACTACAATCCAAACACTGATGAATACTTTGCCGCTACGATAGGACGAGTAACGCGCTATCAGGCTACCGCGGCCTCAGGGTACACGGAGATCGACTACAATAGTCGAACGATCCTGATGGGAGAATCGGTCTCTACAGGCATGCCTATTCTGCACCAGTCGCATGGTGTTGGTCATCTAGTATTTGGTTCCGATGGATCCTTGATGGTGTCCATGGGTGATGGGGCGAGTTATAATTCTATAGATGATGGCTCGGCCTCAGAGACCTACTGGGAGCAAGCACTCGACGACGGTATTATCACTGCGGCTGAAAATGTAGGCGCCTATCGTTGTCAACAGTTGGATTCTCACAATGGCAAAATATTCCGGATCAACCCAGCCAATGGAAACGGCTATCCATCCAATCCTCATTATCAGGCAGGATCGCCACGCTCGGCTCGTTCACGTACCTGGTCGCTAGGTGTCCGAAACCCTTACCGCTTTTGCTTGATCCCAGGTACAGGTAGCAGTAATGTAACCGCTGGAGATCCTGGTGATTTCATTTTTGGGGATGTAGGTTGGGGTGGAAGAGAAGAAATGTCATTCGTCACGGCACCGAATCAAAATTTTGGCTGGCCAAAATATGAGGGGATGACCAATGAACCCGGTTACGATAATCCCAGTTTTGTACCTAGCATTCACGAACGCCCAAAAGTAGACTGGCGCAATGGAAATCCAAGGGTATTAATCAATGGCAATATCCAAACCGTTGGGAATCAATCTCCCTGGACTAGCTTCCAAGGTAATGCCTCCACCGGTGGAGTGTGGTATAGCGGAACCGACTTCCCAGTCGCCTATCAGAATACCTACTTCCATGCTGATTACGGGGCCAATTGGATTCGCAATTTCACCTTTGATAGCAACTATAATCCCACCGGGATACGAGACTTTGTATCCAATACTGGCCCGGTGGTCTTTTTAGGAACTCACCCACAAAATGGTAGTTTGTATTACGTCAGCTACCCCAACCAAGTTCGGCAGATCACTTACAGTGGCGCCACCAACAATCCACCGGTGGCTGTTGCTTCGGCGACACCGACCGAGGGGGCAAGCCCGCTCAATGTGCAGTTTACCGGCGATAATTCCTATGACCCAGAGTTTTCACCCATTACCTATTTATGGGATTTTGGCGACGGAAGTACAAGTACGCTGGCCAACCCCGCTCATGTATTCAATGCCGCCAATGGCTCTGATTACGTAGTTACTTTGACGGTTGAAGATCCACAAGGGCTCACGGGTTCGACTACGGTACAGGTATCACTCGACAATACTTCACCGACAATCGTCTCGACCAGTGTTGACGCTATCAATACCTATTCCATGAGTGGGACTACCAACCTAAGTCTAAGTGCAGTGGTAGTAGACAATGAAAGTCCGAATGCGGAATTAAGCTACAGCTGGCAGGTCTCGCTCTTCCACAATGAGCACAGCCACCCCGAACCAGTCGACAATAACCCTACATCATCAGCTGTGTTGACCCCGATTGGTTGCGATGGAGAGACCTATTGGTATAGAATTGAATTGACTGTTACTGACCCTAGTGGTTTGACAGGTTATTACTATAAAGATATTTTCCCTGATTGCCCAGGGACGCCTCAAACGATCACCTTCAATGCCCTGCCGGATAAAGATGCCACCGATGGTCCGTTTACGATCAGTGCATCCGCCTCCTCAGGACTTGATGTGGCCTTCTACGTCACAGAGGGACCCGCCAATATTAGCGGCAATACTGTGACCCTCTTAGGAATTCCGGGTACTGTCACCATATCTGCTAACCAAGCGGGTGATGAGACTTACGCGCCAGCCCTGCCTGTATTCCAATCCTTTAATGTAACCCCAGCTGGTGGCGGTGGATGCTCCGCCGAGGGCAGCATTAGTCGGGATGTCTGGTACAACATATCTGGCGTTTCGGTAGATGATATTCCTTTGGAGACAACACCTGATCTCAGCGATGAGCTATCTATCTTTCAAATACCGACCAATGTAGACGATAATTACGGTACCCGATTACGAGGTTACCTCTGCGCACCACAAACTGGTAATTACATTTTTTGGATATCAAGTGATGACGGCGGGGAGCTTTGGTTGAGCACCGACGATGACCCAGCGAATAAAGAACTGATTGCTAGTGTGCCTGGCTGGACGAATTCGGCAGAGTGGGACAAGTATAGTCAGCAACAATCAGCATCTATCCCATTAGTAGCGGGAGAGCGATATTACGTCGAGGCCTATATGAAGGAACAGGGTGGTGGAGACAATCTCGCTGTCCGTTGGCAAGTGCCTAGTGGTGCCATAGAAGAGCCTATCCCTGGTAGTCGGCTCTCCCCCTATAGTGACAAATTGGATCAAACGATCAGCAATTCACCGGTGGGCTTACAGTTTACTAGCAATCCTCCTTTCGATCTGAGTACCAGTGCCAGCTCTGGCTTACCTGTGACCGTACAGGTGGTCTCTGGTCCCGCCTCCGTTTCTGGCAATACGGTGACTTTGAATGGCAACACGGGCACCGTCATTTTGCGCTACTCTCAAGCGGGTAACGGTCAATACAACCCGGCACCAGATGTTTTTGACAACTTTGTAGTCTTTGACGACCCTCCTACTATTGTCATTGATGCACCGACCGATGAGGGGACTGTCCCAGCAGGTGATGTCACGGTAAATTATACAATGTCTGGGGATTTGGAGAATGGAGAGGTTGACCACGTGCATCTAATGCTTGATGGACCACCACATATAACCATCCACAATCCCTCCGGGACTTACACACTCACTAATGTAGAACCCGGTAATCATACCTTGATGGCTCAACTGGTTACGGCGGATCATGAGCCTCTGCTGAATCCCGAAGCAACCTACATGATTAACTTCACGGCTATCTCTAATCCTAGTCTGAGCGTCTCAGCCTCAGCCTCGGACATCAGCTGTTTTGGAGAAGAAGATGGTACCGCCGCTGCAATCGCCTCCGGTGGTACCGGCCCATATTCCTACGCCTGGAGTAATGGAGGAAGTGGGGCTACGATCAACAATCTCTCAGCGGGAAGCTACACGGTCACCGCTACTGATGCGCTTGGCGCTACGGCTACGGCGGTAGCTAGTGTGAATGCTCCTACTGCTGTTAGTGTAAGCGTTGGTGGTTCAGATATTTCCTGTGGTGGCACTAATGATGGAACTGCGAATGCTAATGGTTCAGGAGGAACAGGGGCAATATCTTACGATTGGACAGGACCAGGTGAGTTTTCCTCTACTTCAGCCAGTATCAGTGGCTTGACACCTGGCACTTATTTCGTGACAGCCACCGATGCTAATGGCTGTGAAGATTCGGGTTCCGTTACGATCAATGACCCGAACAGCACGTATTATGCCGATCCGGATAATGATGGCTTGGGAGATCCAAACGATAGTCAATTGGCCTGTGAACCACCGGCAGGCTACGTATCAGATAATACAGATAACTGTCCAACAATTAACAACCCTGATCAGGCAGACTTAGACAACGATGGAATTGGT